>JBDOLX010000070.1:0-1057 GCA_039832905.1 Desulfurobacteriaceae bacterium
AAAACAAAACGGAACTTTCTTTTGTTTTATGGGAAAAAGGTGGAAAAAGTTTAAAGGATTACGAATCTTTTAATGCTTCTTCTGTATCCTTCATTGTTGGTCCTGAAGGAGGACTTGATACTGAGGAGATAGAAATCCTTAAGGAAAAAGGGTTTAAACCAATTTATCTTGGAAAAAGGATTCTAAGGGCAGAAACTGCAGCAATTGCCGGAATGGCTCTTGTTCAATACATCTGGGGAGACTTGGGGGGAGAGTAAGATGAAAATCCTCCTTGAAAAGAACTATAAGAGACTCATTATAAGAGTTGTTCACGGTGATATTACCGATGAAGAGACAGAAGCCATAGTAAACGCGGCAAACAGTTCTTTACAACATGGAGGTGGGGTAGCAGGAGCTATTGTAAAGAAGGGAGGGAAAATTATCCAAGAAGAAAGTAACAAGATAGGATACGTTCCTGTCGGGAAGGCGGCTTACACTTCAGCAGGAAACCTAAAAGCAAAATACGTTATCCATACAGTAGGTCCTGTTTGGGGAGAGGGGAACGAAGAAGAAAAATTAAGAAGTGCTATAAGGTCGGCTCTTGAAGTAGCAGAAAGTTTGAAAGTTAAATCGATAGCACTTCCTGCTGTAAGCACTGGAATTTTTGGCTACCCAAAAGAACTTGGAATAAAAGTCATCTTTGATGAAGTCTTAAAGTACGTAGACAAAAATCCCGATACCGTGATAAGGGAAATCCATTTTACGAACATAGATACCCTTACTGCCGAACTTTTTTATAAGGAAGCGATTAGACTAAAGTAGAGGAGATACTATGGGGCAATTATTCTCCGATATCTTCTTTGAAAACTACAAAGAGAGTTTTATTCGGAACTTTGTAAATCAGAGTAAAACGAAAAAAGATTGCATCCTTTCGGAAGGTGTAGTAAGAACTCTGGCAACAAACATTTACGATGTCTTGTTCTTTTCGGTTTCTATTGAGAAATTTAAGGAAATATTAAAAGAAGCTCTAGAAAGTAAAGTTGATTTTATCGTTTGTTTTACAAAGGCTTCAATGCTT
>JBDOLX010000070.1:1067-4373 GCA_039832905.1 Desulfurobacteriaceae bacterium
ACCTAATAGAGAATGATAATTCTTTTGAGAATCTTAAGAAGTTGATAGAATATATAGAAGAAGCAATTGTTGAAGCGGAGAATGTCTATTCTTCACACATAGAAAATCTCCGCAAGGCACTTACAAAGGAAAAAAACGAAAAGAAAGAAGCTATCGGAGAAGCCTTTGAAAGAATTTTTAACATTCTTAAAGGAAAAAGAATTCCCGTTAACCTTGTTATTTTTTACAAAGAGGTTCCTGTTTCGTGCAAAGCATTTGTTGACGAAGTAATGAAGTCTAAAGTTTCTTTCTCTTTTGAAACCTGTTCTTACATAAAGGCAATATACGATTCTCCACTTATATATCTCAAAATATCTAATGCTCCTAAGCCAATAAAAGCAAGGAAAATAGATGTTTTTCCTGATAAGAAATCTTTGATTTTAGGAGATTTCTCTTTTGAAGAGATTCCTCAAGAGAAGAGAAAATTTGTCAGAGTAGAACCTGAAGAGAAGTTTATAGTAAATATCGTTAAAAACAGGAAAACGATAAAGGGTGTCGTTGCAGACATATCCATAGGAGGTATTGGAGTCCTTTTTAAGACAAAACCAGAACTTCAACCGGGTGACCGAGTGGAAATTAACTTTCTTTTAGAAGGAACTCCTTTAAGTATTGAAGGTAAAGTTACTTACGTTGTAAAAGTGGAGAAACTTTACAGAGTAGGTATCGAGTTTAAACTACTTGTAAAACAAGAAGAAATAATAACTGAATACGTTATGAAAAGACAATTTGAAATTCTTAAAGAACTTAAGATGATGTGATCAATCTTTCAACCTCTTCTATCGGCTGAGGCTCTCCCAAGAAGTATCCTTGGGAGTAGTCTATCCCTAATTTTTTAACAGCTTCATAAATAGCTTCGTTTGATACAAACTCAGCAACAGTTTTTATATTTAACTTTTTGGAAAAAGAAACAACAGCTTCTGTTAAGATAAGGGCTTCCCTACTTTCCAAGATCCTCTTGATGATAGAAGCATCTATTTTCAAGAAATCTACATTGAGCTTCATTAAGTGCTCAAGGTTGGAGTATCCCGTTCCAAAGTCATCTATTGCAAACTTACACCCAAAGTTTTTGACTTCAGATATAAACTGGTAGAACAACTTGTAGTTCTCTATTTCCTCAGTTTCAAGTATCTCAAAGGTTATTCTATGAGGTTCTGGGAATTTCTTTAACTCATTAAAAATAAAGTTTACTGTCTTTTCAGACAGTAAGTCCTCAAAGGATATGTTTACAGAAACTTCTGATGGTAATTTTCTAAAATCTTCAAAAACCTTTTCAGTGACAATTTTTGTTATTTCTGGATAAAGCCTTGCCTTCTTAGCTATTGGTAGAAACTTTCTAGGAGAAATCACGTTTCCATCTTTATCCAAAAGTCTTACAAGGGCTTCAAATTTTTCAATTTTTCCTGTTTTGTTATTTATAATAGGTTGGTAGAAAGGAACTATTCTTTTTTCTTCTATTGCTTTTTTTATTTTTCTAATCCAAAACATGTTTTCTGCATAGTTGTGTTTCTTCAAATGATTGCTATCAACAACTATAAGTTTTTTCCTTTTTTCTTTAGCTTCATTTAAAGCCATTTCAGCATGAACTAACAGTTTTTCCTTGTCTCCCTCTGCTATACCTGCTGTAAAGTTTAGGTAAATATCAAAGTCTTTATATCTGAGGGGTTTGTCTTCTAAGTAGTTTATTGTTTCTGCGCAGTAGCTGGAAAACTCTTTAAAGTTTATCCTACCTTCCTCCAGATCATAAAGTAGGGCAAATTCGTCCGAATAAACTCGGTAGGGATGGATTTTGGATTCAAACCTTTTTAGCTCTGAAGCTATCTGTTTGAGAACAAAATCTCCACACTCTTCGCCATAGAGTTCATTTAGACTCCTAAAGTCAGAAATATCCATGATGCAAAGGGCAGGTTTTTTCAATGTTTTAATATCTTCCAGTAGCTTTACTCTGTTGGGTAGTTCTGTTAGGGAGTCATAAGTCAAGAGATATTGTAGTTGCTGTTTGCTTCTTTCAAGCTCTTCTATTGTCTTTTTTAGTTTATCCACTGAAATTGTAAGGACTTTAGCAACTTCTCCTATTTCATCTTTTGTATTTGTCAGAATTTTTACATTAAAGTTTCCCTTTGAGATACTTCTTGCGGCTAAAAGAATAGAATGAAGAGACTCTATTGTTATCTTATAAATCAGAACACTTAAATAAAGTAGACCACCTACAAGGAAAAAAATTATTAGGCTTTTTAAAATAAGATCCTTTACAAGTAATGATCTTTTACTTTTAAGAAATTGATCTAAGTGGGAGAAGATTAAGTTATAAATATTAAACAGTTCGTCAATAACCACAGTTGACATATTAAAATATTTAACGGGATCAGAAGAAGGCTTTTCTTTATTGAGTAAAAATAAATCCTCAATAATTCTTATAAATTCATTTATCTTTTCTTCTGCCTTACTAAATTTCTTAACTATACTTTTTGGAACTTCGCCGTTTTGTATAGTCCAGAATACTAAGCTTCTATATCCAACTAAGAGATTGTAAAGATCAATAATTTCTTTTCTTTCCTCTACTGTGATTTCTCTTTTTGCAAGAATACCTCCACCTAAGCCCCTAATCTTACCTAATGTTTCAGACAAACTGGGAATTTCAAGTAAGGCTATATTTGCCAATATCCTTACGGTAGAATCTGAATCCGTTAAAATTCTGTGTTTTAAAGCTTCATTTTGAATTAGGTCTATTAATTCATTAATTAACTGTGTATGCTTCTCAAAATTTTCTTTTGGAAATAAGACGTTCTTACCAACTTTGATTTTTTGAAAGGTACTCTTAAACTTTTTAAGTTCTTCTTTTATTTCTTTTTCTTTACAATGACTTATACATATTGAAAAAATACTGTCTATTTCAGACTCTAAATTTTTAATCTCTTTTTCTAAATTTTTTTCCCGTAAGAGTAAAGATAGGTTAATCCCCTATGTTTCTGCAAAAGAAATACCAGTTTTACATGAACTTTAGAATGTTTTAAACTTTCCATTTCTTCATTTATTTTTCCTATCTCTTTCAACTCAAAAATTAAAGTATTAGCCGTAAGAGCGAAGAGAGAAGCAACTGTGAGAACAACTAAAAGAAAAAGCCTTCCCTTAATGCTTAGACTTTTAAGGAAATTTTCAAGTTTCACAATCTTTCTCCCTAATAAAACTCCCTAGAAGAAGAAATGAGGAAGTAAAGCTAAGTAAAACGAACTTAAATATCAACTACCTCTTTAACCAGGAACTATTAAC
>JBDOLX010000071.1:0-3474 GCA_039832905.1 Desulfurobacteriaceae bacterium
GAACTTTGGATAAATACCGTCGGTGTTAAGTTCATTAAGTTTTTCTACAAAATCGAGAATTTGACTAAGTTGTTTTTGGAACTTTTCAACCTCTTCTTCTTTTAACTCAGGCCTTGAAAGCATAGCAATGTGTTTTACAGTATCTTTTGAGAGCTTCATCTTCTACTCCTTAAAATGGCTTTTATAGATTTTCCTATTTCTTCAATTTCTCTCGCGGCAAAACTATCAGAAGAGTGCGAAGTAATTTTAACATTAGGATTAAGTTCAACTTCTCCCAAAATAACGGCTTCTTCTAACCACTTTACAAAGTCAATACCATTTCCACCCAAATGGTAAAACTCACCCATGTAGTTATCAAGATCTAAGACTTCTATATCTTTACCATATCTTTTTACAATCTCTTTTAGTTCGTTTACACTTCTTACTAAAGTGTATCCAGGCGGTGGTGTTCTTGTGTCATCGAGATATATTTTCATTGTTAAACCCTTTAGTTTGCAATTTTCGGAGGTTATTATGGGCAAAATTTTAGTAGAAATTGGAAACTGTGTAAAAGAAGTGGAAATAAAAAGAAAAAGTATTAGAGTAGACAGACTCTTAGAACTTTTAGGAATTTATCCAGAAACAGCGGTTGTTGTGAAAGATGGTGAGCTCCTTTGTGATGATGAGAAGATAACAGATGGAGAAAAGGTAAAAGTTGTAATTGCTACTTCTAAAGGATAGATAAATGAAACGGGTTATGGCACTAGATGTTGGATTCAAGAAAATAGGTGTTGCCGTTTCAGATCCACTCCTTTTAACAGCGAGACCTTATACAATAATATACAGAAAAAGTAACAAAGAAACCTTTAAAGAACTTCTAAAAATCATAGATGATCTTAACGTTGGAAAAGTTTTAATAAGCATTCCCATAAACTCTCAAGGGGAAATAACAAAGATAGGAGAAAAGTTTAAGAAATTCGCAAACAAATTTAGCGAGTATTTAAAAAGTATTGGAAAAGAAATAGAAATTGAGTTTGTTGATGAATCTTATTCCACTTTAGAAGCAAAGGAACTATACAAAACTTTAGGGAAGAAAGAAAAAGACGAACTTGACGACGTTGCAGCAGCACTTCTTTTAAAAGAGTGGCTTGAAAAGAAAAGTTCCACCTCTTGACACAAGTGGGTATTCCTTCTATATTTTCTCTTGCAAAGCCGAGGTAGCTCAGTTGGTAGAGCAGAGGACTGAAAATCCTCGTGTCGGCGGTTCGATTCCGCCCCTCGGCACCATTTTTTCTAACAAATAAAAAAACAAGAAGAAACTAAAGATATTTTTATTTATAAATCCCTTGCCCGGGTGGCGGAATTGGCAGACGCACGGGACTTAAAATCCCGGGGCCGCAAGGCCGTGCGGGTTCGATTCCCGCCCCGGGCACCACGTGTTCTACATCCATCTTAAACTCCCGCAAATTCCCCTTTACAAAAATTAACGTTTACCAATATATTTATTTTCCAATCTGAAGTTTTTCCTTTTGGAGGTAGTAAATGGAGTCCCTAATTTTTCTTTTTCTCATTACTTTTCTTATAAATATCCCTTTTGGATGGTTAAGAGAAGGAACAAAGAAGCTATCTCCTCTTTGGTTCCTTTATATTCACGCTCCAATACCGTTTATAATCTTTTTAAGGATTAGTTTAGGAGTACCTTGGAAATTCGCTCCCTTACTTATTATAGTTGCTATTCTTGGACAACTTGTAGGATCAAGAGTCCGAAGAAAAAGACAACTTACCTACTCTTAGGAGGAAATATGAACTTTCATGCTACAACCATTTGCGCAGTCTTAAGAGATGGAAAAGTTGCAATGGCTGGAGACGGTCAGGTAACTCTTGGAAATACAATCTTTAAGAATGGTGCAAGGAAAGTAAGAAAAATTTATGGTGGAAGAGTTTTAGTGGGTTTTGCTGGTTCTGTTGCCGATGCTTTTTCTCTCTTAGAAAGATTTGAAGATAAACTACAAACTTTCAGTGGAAATCTTTTAAAGTCTGCAGTAGAACTTGCAAAAGATTGGAGAACCGATAGAGTTTTAAGACGCCTTGAAGCTATGCTTTTAGTCGCCGATAGAACAAAAATTCTCTTAATTTCAGGTAATGGAGATGTAATAGAACCGGATATTCCTGTAATGGCTATCGGTTCTGGAGGAGCTTACGCTCAAGCAGCTGCAACTGCACTTTATGAAAATACGGATCTTTCTGCTAAAGAGATAGCACTAAAATCTCTTGAAATAGCTGGGAAAATCTGCGTCTATACCAACACAAATATCGTAGTAGAAGAACTCGAATAATTTGGAGGAAAAATGTTTGGAAAACTTTTTGGAAAGGGTGATGAGAAGAAGAAGGAAACAATTAGTGAAAAGTTTTTAACTCCTAAAGAAATAGTAAAAGAACTTGATAAATACATTATTGGTCAAAAAGAAGCCAAGAAAGCAGTAGCAATAGCTTTAAGGAATAGATGGAGAAGACAAAGACTTCCAGAAGATATGAGAGACGAAGTAGCTCCGAAAAACATAATAATGATTGGGCCAACAGGAGTTGGAAAAACGGAAATAGCAAGAAGACTAGCAAAACTTGTAAAAGCTCCATTTATAAAAGTTGAGGCTACAAAATTTACAGAAGTTGGATACGTTGGAAGGGACGTTGAATCCATAATAAGGGACTTAGTGGAAATAGCCATTAATATGGTCAAAGAAGAAAAGATGGAAGCTGTTATGGAAAGGGCTAAAGAACTGGCTTACGATAGACTTGCCGAAATTATGGTTCCTGAACCTCAAGACCAAAAACAGTCTATTCAAAATCTCTTTGATGTATTCTTATCTCCTCAAAAAGCTCAAGATTATGACCTAGAAAAAGAAAAAGCAAGAATAAAAGATGAAAGGAACAGAATAAAAAAACTCCTAAAAGAAGGAAAACTTGACGATGAAATCGTTGAAATAGCCGTTACTGTTGAAACTCCAAGTGTAAACGTAATAGGAGTTGGTGGAGACTTAGCAAACCTTCAGGATATGCTCTCTTCTATTTTCCCAAAACCTAAAAAACTTAGAAAAATGAAGGCGAAAGAAGCTCTTCGCTATTTAGCACAGGAAGAAGCCCAAAAGCTTATAGATATGGACGAGGTCATAAGAGAAGCAATAGATAGAGTTGAAAATCAAGGAATAGTTTTCATAGATGAAATAGATAAGGTAGCAGCAAGAAGCGGTGGAAAAGGTCCTGACGTTTCAAGAGAGGGTGTTCAAAGAGACCTTCTACCGATAGTTGAAGGAAGCAAAGTATCAACAAAGTATGGTTTAGTGAGAACTGATCACATTCTTTTTATTGCAGCTGGTGCTTTCCACATCGCCAAACCTTCAGATTTACTCCCTGAACTTCAAGGAAGATTCCCAATAAGGGTTGAATTAAAACCTTTAACAAAAGAAGATTTTGTGAAGATACTTACAGAACCAAAAA
>JBDOLX010000071.1:3484-22195 GCA_039832905.1 Desulfurobacteriaceae bacterium
CGCACTTACCAAGCAGTACAAAGCTCTTCTTGAAACTGAAGGAGTAGAAATAGAATTTACTCCAGACGGCATAGAGGAAATTGCAAGAATAGCTGAAGAAGCCAATACAAAAGCTGAAAACATTGGTGCAAGAAGACTCCATACAGTAATGGAAAAACTTTTAGAAGATATTTCTTTCGATGCTCCTGAAATGAAAGGACAAAAAATCATCATAGATAGAGAATATGTAAGAGGAAAACTAGAAGGCATCATAGAAAGCGAAGACCTTACAAAGTACATCCTCTAAAGGAGAAAAGATGCACGAAAAAATTATTTCCAAGATAAGGTCTTTAGGCTGTGATGGATATGTTTCTTTTGATAGTGCAGAGAATTATTATCTAACCGGTTTTTCTTCCTCTTTTGGTGTTTCTGTTCTTTTTTCAAGTGGAGATTGTATATTTTTTACCGATGGACGATACTTTGAAAAAGCAAAAGAAGAACTAAAAAATTGGAACGTTAGACTTTTTAAAACGTGGAATGAATTTTTTAAAGACGAGAAAGTAAAGAGATTCCAAAAAGTTATAGTTGATCCTTCAAGATTAAAGCTTTCTACCTTTAGAAAGCTATCTTCCCATTTTGAGGTAGTAGAAGAAGAAGGTTTCTTAAATGAGTTCAGAGTTATTAAAACCCAAGAAGAAATCTCCTTAATAACACGTGCCATAAACATTGCTGAAATTTCTTTAAAAAGTGTTCTACACTTACTTAAACCAGGAATAACGGAAAAAGAATTTAGAAAAGAACTTCTTAATGCTTTCTTTAAGTTTGGAGGAGAAGGAGAGGCTTTTGAAATAATTGTTGCAAGCGGTAAAGGAAGCACGATACCACACTGGAAAACTTCAAATAAAGAAATAAAGGACGGAGATGTGGTAATTATTGACTTTGGAACTGTTTACAGAGGTTATGTTTCAGATATTACAAGAACTTTTTTAATTGGAAATGTTCCTTATGAAATAAAAAGAATTTATGAAGTTGTTAAAGAAGCTCAAGAAATTGGAATTAAAGCCTTGAAAGCGGGAAAAGCTTGTAAAGAGGTTGACCTTATAGTCAGAAACTATATAGAAGAGAGAGGATATGGCGAGTATTTTGTCCATTCTACAGGCCACGGAATAGGAGTAGAAGTTCACGAAGCCCCAATCCTTTCAAAAAGATCAGTAGAAGTTTTAAAAGAAGGAATGGTTGTAACTGTTGAACCGGGAATTTACATCCCAGAACTAGGAGGAGTAAGAATAGAAGATAATTGTTTAATTACTGAGGACGGGTGTTTTGTATTAAGTGATTTGGAGAAGTAATATTAGAGGTAGTCTTTTAGAAATCGTTTTATTTTTTCAGAAATTTCAAAAACCTTAGGTGTTTGATTAAGAACTTCTTCAAATATTTCTTCTACCTTTTCAAAAACGTACTCGTGGGCTATGAGATTTCTAACATCTCTTAAAACTAACAACTCGTCTGCACTTTTGACTATCTCCAACTTTTCAAGGTAGTTTGCTACATCTATTAATGTTTTCTTTTCTTCTCTCAAAAACTTTAAAAAAGACCTTATTACTCTTGAAGTTAAAATATCGACACTTCTTGCAAATCTTGAAGTTAAAGCTTCAAACTCTACAAGTTCCTGAGATTCATAACTTTCCTTTATGCCTATCTTTTTACATCTTTCATAAGACTCTGAAAGATAAGAAAGACTTTTTTCTAACATTTCTAAATTTTCTAAAAGCAATTCTTTCTTTTCATCTTTCAAAGCTTTACTCCTTCTTTCAAAGCAAATTCTTTGAAAGTTGATTTTTCATCTCTTGAAAAAGAGATAATATCAATCTTTTGTTCTCCGAAACGTTTGAAAAAGGCAACTCTTATTTTAACTTTCTCCATTAAGGAGAGTTTCCTTTCTCCAATAACTAAGATATCTATATCCCCTCCTCTCTTGTCTTTATAAACTCTTGAACCAAAGAGATATATTTCTGCATCCGGTAAAAACTTCTTTATCTCTTTTTTTAAAAATTCTGCAACCTCCTTACTTAAACGCATCTACTTTACTCTTAACAAGTTCTTCACTGTTTTTAAAACACCCTTCAACTTCTTGTAAAGTTAATCCTGCTCCTATTCCAACTTTTATTGCAAAACTTTTGGGTATAAGATCACTTGGAGAATGGGCATCTGTGTTAATGACAAGCTTTGCTCCAAACTTTTTAGCAAGCTTTGCCACGTGTCCGTTTGTAATGTTGTGTCCCTTTCTTGCTGTTATCTCTAGATAAACACCAAATTCTTTTGCAAGTTCTACCTCTTCTTCCGTAATTATTCCAGGATGTGCCAAAATGTCAGCTTTACCTTCTATTGCTGCCTTGTTTGTTCCTGGTGCTACAGGTTCAACAATAGTTTCTCCGTGGACAACAACTATCTTTGCTCCTGCCTCTCTTGATTTTTGAATAAGTTCGGGAATTTTAACCGGTGGAACGTGGGTAATTTCCACTCCCGGAATCACTAAAACTTTCGTATATTTTGTTAAAATCTCAACAGTTTCGTAAAGTCTTTCAAGAACAAATCTATAGTTTGAATAATCTACATGATCCGTAATCGCCAATATTCTATAGCCTATACTTTCAGCTCTTCTTACAAGTTCACTCGGAATAAGTTCACCATCGCTAAAAATCGTATGGGTATGAAGGTCTATCATTTTCACTCCCTAATCAAGAGGATAGCAATCTATCCTTCCGTTAACATCTCCATATTCGGTTTTTATCTCACACTTTATCTTTTCTCCTCTAACAGTAAAAATACAATATGACTCGTCTATCTTTACTTGTCCACTATTTTCGTCAACCACTAAGGTGCAAGTATCATTTGACTCATAAACTCTACAATCTTTTTTGGTTGTTCCATTATCTGCAAACTGTGCCATTAATTCTCCAACACAAGAAGTTAGATCTCCTTGTACTCTTGAAACGACAGCATTTTTTCTATATTTTACATAGTTAGGAACAGCTATTGAGACTAAGATAGCTAAAATAGCAATAGAAATAAGAAGCTCAACTAAAGTGAATCCCTTTTTCATTAAAAGGACTCCCTCCCTTTTTGGTTAAAAAAAGAAAAAATTAAAAGGGGCGGTAAGCCCCTTTAACAAATTAGTATTAAGAAGATGGTTCACATGTGATTACATTAGCAGCTGTATCAGCGGTACATGTTACTTTATGACCTTTGATTGTTAAAGAAGTTGGCTTGATAGAGTCAAGGTTTCCTTCATCTGTAAGGTTAACAGTAATGGTTTTAGTATCATCCGCTTTTACACTGCAACTATAACTTTTTGTTCCATTGTCAGCAAAAGCTGCTTGTGCAGCTGCTAAACAAGCAGAGTAAGCTGCTTGTGCGTTAGAAGCTGCCGCTTTTCTTACGTAGTTTGTGTACTGTGGTACAGCGATTGCTGCTAAGATCGCAATGATCGCGATAACGATTAGTAGTTCTACGAGCGTGAACGCCTTCCTCATCTTAAAACCTCCCTGAAGTTTTTTTGTTTCTCATTTTTTATTAAAGCAAATTTTGTGCCAAATGTATAGATGATCTCTCTACTGCTTTCGTCTTCTTACTGACAATTTTCGTCAAAATTTAATGACAAATTTTGTTAATTCTCAAGCTTAGTGTATTTATTAGAAATCACTCCTTCTTTAAAGAAAAGTTCTGCTACTGCTTGATTGTAAGAAGACAAAGCATTAACAAGACCTGCCCTTGCTTTATTTAATGCTGTTTGGGTATCAAGGAGTTCTGTAATTGTTGAAAGTCCAGCTTTGTATCTTTTTTCAACAATCCTTAAAGATTCCTTAGCAGATTTAAGAGAAATTTTTGCAAGTTCCACTCTTTTCTTAGCTTCCTGAACTTTATAGTACGCTCTTGCAACCTCAAACTCTATTCCTTTCTTTGCCCTTTCCATATATTCTTTAATCTTTAACTCAGAAGTCTTAGCTTTTCTAAGTTTTTCAAACTTTACTCCACCATCAAAAAGATTTATTGAAGCCTTCAGTCCTATAGTCCAAGCAGTATTGTCTTCCGCAATAGGGCTGTTATCACTTGCTAGGAAGTACTCTCCAAACAGAACAAATTGTGGCATAAAATCGGATTTTGCTAAGTCTTTTAAATCCTTAGTTTGCGAAAGTCTTAGCTTTAGTTCTTTGAGTTCGGATCTATTTTCAATGGCAACTTTTATAGCTTCATTCAAGTCAACGTTAAATTCCTTGAAGTTAAGATTTCCATCAACATCTACAGGTTCATTTCCAGAAAGTCCAATTGCTAAAGCTAAAGCCCTCTTAGCAATTTCATAGTTACTTTCTGCTTTCACAAGATTTTCTTTTACGCTCTCAAGGTAAACTTTTGCCCTTAGAACATCAGACTTTACGGCAAAGCCAGCTTTATAAGCTACTTTAGCGTCTTCAAGGTGTCTTTCTGCATCTTTTACCGCAAGGCTTGCAGTTTCAAGATAAGCTTTAGCAGTTAAAACGTTAAAGTAAGCTCTGACAACATCAAATACTACTTTTTCTTTTTCTTTAGAAAGTTGTTCTTTAGTTGCTTTCACTTCCTTTTTACTTAAAGAAACTGCCGTTCTTAACTTTCCACCAAGCCATAAAGGAACAGTTGCTTTAATGCCGGTCTTAAACAACTGAGAAGTTCCGGGATCGTTAAAGTCGGTAGTCGCTGGGTTTAATTTTTGTGCTTCTATTTTATTCATTAGCGAAACCATAGGATCGTTGGATTTGTTAAATTCTGAGTAAAGTTCCAGAGTTGGCCAAAGCCTTTTCTTTGCTATCTTAAGATCGTGTTCTTTTTCTTTCAGTTCAAATTTTTTAGCTAGGAGTTGATTATTCTTTGAAAGCGCAGTTTTTACAGCTTCACTAAGGGTCATTCCGTAAGTTTCAGCAGTCAACAGTAAAGTTAAAGCAACAAGTTTTAACTTCATCACTCAACCCCTTTGAAATTTAATTCAAATATTGCAATTAATTTATATTACACTCATACGGAGTGTCAAGAAACCTTAACAAGTCTAACTTCTCCAAAAATTACAAACTTTCCGTTCAAAAATCCTAATGCACCATAAATGTCTGTTATTTTCTTACATCTTTCTATAAAGTCTTCTTCGTCTTGACTATTTCCCAGGAAAGTAGCACAGCAGTCTGCTAAAATTGGACACTTTGCTATCGTTGTAGCTAAATGGGTTCTACCAAGACTTAAAGAGTGTCCAATCTTACTTGATGAACTACAAATACCAAAACTTCCTTTTGGAACTACTATTGCAAGTTTTCCATCAAGTTTAGGATCTCCAAATATTAAAGAGGAGACAATTTCAGAACTTGAGGAAAAATAAACATCTCCTCCGTTTTCTATTATGAACTCCGATATTCCAAACTCCTTTAACTTTTCTCCTAAAAATTTATTAATAGCTCCTGCTACTCCTGCCATTGGACCGACAAAAGCTTTCTTTGAAGCTAAAGCCATTTCTTTAACTATTTTTGGTGCTACTATATCAACCTCTATAGGAGTTAAAGATGTAAAAAATCTTTCGTGGTTTTGTCCGTAAAGGAATATTTGGGTTCTTAAAGAAACAAGATAGTCTATTAGTAAAGGCTTAATTTCTTTAATTAAAGACTTAAAGTTTTTTGGAATGGAAATCCAAACGTCACTTTCTCCTACAATTAACTCAAAAGATGTAAAACCCTCCTTTTTTATCCTTTCTCTATAAAATCTTTTTTCAGGTTTTGGTCTTTTCATTACATCTTCTCTACAAGACTTGAAATTTCACAGGAACGTTCAAAAGCTTTTTCTAAAGCCTTTATGAAAGCATAGCGAGCTCTATTTTCTTCTAAGGCATAAAGTCCAGCAATCGTTGTTCCAGCAGGAGAAGTCACTTTATCTTTCAAGACTTCAGGATGTTCTCCACTTTTTACCATTTCACAAGAACCTATGATAGTTTCAAGGGCAAGCTTCAAAGCAAGTTCCCGTGGTAACCCTATCTTTACTCCACCATCTGCTAAAGCTTCTATAACTAGGAAAATGAAAGCAGGCCCACTTCCTGAAAGTGCTGTTATTCCGTCAAAGAGTTTTTCTTCCGCTTCTACCACTTCTCCACAAGAAGAAAGCAGATCTTTAACCTTCTCAAGATCGTCTTCTTTTACATTTTTATTATTGCAAATAGCAGTAATTCCTTTCTTTATCTTTACTAAAATGTTTGGCATTATTCTAATAATCCTTTTATCACTTCCCAAAATTTCTTCCATTTTCCTTATTGGATAACCTGCTGCCATAGAAACAACTACTTGAGAATCTTTTAAAACTGGTGCTATTTCTTTTAGAACGGAAGTTAAAACTTGTGGTTTAACTGCAAGGAAAATTATTTCGCAAGTTTTAACAACTTCTAAGTTGTCCTTAGTCGTCTCTACTCTGTAGTTATCTTTTAAGAATTTCAACCTTTCTTCGTTAATATCTGAAACAATTATTGAAGGAACATTAAAAGCTGCCATAAAACTCTCTGCCATGTTTCCGCCACCAATAAAACCTATCTTCATAGTTTTCTCCTTGAGAAGTTTTTAGTTTTAGCCTATATTATAATCTCACAAGACTTGCCCGGGTGGCGGAACTGGCAGACGCGAGGGACTCAAAATCCCTTGGGCGTAAGCCCGTGCGGGTTCGATTCCCGCCCCGGGCACCAAACAAACCTTTTCTTTCACAATAGCTTATCAAACTTTAACGCGACATTCCTTTCTGCTGTCTTAAAGCTAATTCTACCTTCTCTCAGACGCATTTTTTGCGAACAATTTGCAAACAGTTGTAAACAACCTTCGAACAAAAAATCTTTAGTCATTTCCTATCATTGTATCCCTGATTCGCTTAAATCCCAGTTAGAAACTTTTTTCTATAAATTTCAAAATCTTGTTTTGCTATATCTTACTTTATTAAAGCAAACAAAGTAGTATAATGTATTGTTAAATAAAACAAAACAGTTAACTACTTAACTTAACAGTACTGAAATAAGCAGAACTAAATAGGAGGAAGCTATGAAAATTAACATAGATCATTTGATAGAAATGGGAGAGGTAAAAGTTCCCTATGAACTTTTGATGAGAAGACAGAGATTAGCTATACAAGATGCAATAGAGGAAGGAATACTTGATAGAATTGAAAAACTCTTTGGAAAAAGAGTAAAAGAAGAAGTAGAAGAATGGTGGTATGGACTTAGAAATAAATATCATTATCCGATACCAAGAATTTTAGGAGAGACATTTAGCTATGTATTAGCAGTACAGTTAGTAAACGTCTTTCTAAGATATCTATTGGACAGATATCTTAAAGAAAAAGAGAAAAAAACAAAGTTTGTGGAGAAGATGGAAGAGCTTGGAATAATTCATCTTCTTCTAAGAGAACCTGTATGGGAAAGAAAAGATGGAAGCTTAATACAAAGAACTATGTCCTATGAATTTCTACCCTATCGTTTAAGAAAAGAAGGGATTAAGTTTGTAGTTCTTGCTTTGAGAGCTTTGCTTGAAACTCCTCTGTTTCTTGGAGAAAAGAATTTAGAGCTTTTTAAAGAGTATCTTGACAAATGGTTAAAGAAAAGTGCTTTCTTTGGAGGAGAAAAACTACTTAAAGAAACAAAGGACTTCCTAGTTGAGATAGCAAAGAATGATTTTTCTAAATGGTTTAAGGAAAAATTTAAACCGTTTGTTGATTCTCAAGGTATATGCTGGTTAGGTAATAGGAGAAAAGAAACAATCCTTAACGCAAGAGCTACACGAGCTAAGTGGGTAACTCCCAAAATAGCAGAAGTTCTTAAGTTAACCCAAACTGAGGACGAACTCTTTCCAAATCTTAAAGAGTATATAGAAAAACATTATGACCCTGACTTTTTTAAGAAAGCGGAAGAAAGTGCTTTAGGAAAAAGCTATCTTTAGTAAAGTTTTATTCCGCAACTTCTGTTCTAATTCTTCATTGAATACTTAAATACTTCGTTGAAAGAAGTACAGAGAAATATTCTTATCTACAAAAGTAACTACTCTTGTAAGCATAATATCAAACAAGTGTGAATACTTTGAACAGACAACATTCCCTTCCTCTAAAAACTTCTTTATCTTTTAAGCAACCAACGGATAATCTTTGTAAATCTCCTCTACTTGTTTAAAGATAAGCTCAATAATCCTGCTATCCCGTTTGAATTTATGTTTTCTTAGGATTCTCTTTATTATGCTCCTTACTTTTGCTTTAGATTGTTCGCTTCTATGCCAATCTACAGTAAGCTCTGATTTTATCCTTTCTGTTAGTTCTTTAACAATTTTGATGACTTTCTCGTCATACTTACAGTCTGAAGATGAAATTAAAATATCATAGAAAGCTTCCTCTTCTTCTGTTAGCCCAAGCTTTTCTCTGCAACTTTGAATGTTCTTTAACTCTTCAGCTAAAGTTCTAAGCTGACAAATAACATCTTCAAAGGTTAGTATTCTATTATTGTATTGCTGTATAAGTTTTTCTATTCTCTCTTGGAAAGATTTTCTCTTAACCCTGTTCTTTCTTAATCTAACTTTTATTTCATCTTCTAATAGTTTTTCAAAGACTTTAACTCTAGTGTTTTCACTGGAAATTCTATCAAGATATTTCAGGAAGTCAGGATCAAATATGGATATTTCTTCATCAGATTTATCTATTCCGAAAATATTTTTAACTTTTGAAGCTTTTATAGCTCTATCTACTAAGTTTTTAATCGCTTCTTCTACCTTCTCGGAGACATCAACTACTCTACTGGAAGTGTATCTTCTTAACATTCTTGCAACGTTTTGGAAGAATTCTACATCATCTCTAATCTCTATAGCTTCTTTTGTTGTGCTTACAAGAGCATAAGCTTTAGTTAGTGCTGAAACCTGTTTTAGGAACTCTCTTAATTCTTCTTGATTCCGTGTCAGTTTATCGTAGCTTTCAGAAAAGAGTCTTGCTTGTTCTACATTGCTTTTTGACTTCCAGTCTTTATAGTTAATTCCTTTTAGGTAGGAACGAACAATATCGTATTTTTCAAGCATTAACTTTATTGCTTCATCTATAGGGATAATTGATTCTTCAATTACATCTCTTGTGTAAACTGAAAGAGATTTTCTTAAGTCATCTGTAATTCCTATGTAATCTACTATTAATCCCCCTTCTTTTCCTGGGTAAACTCTGTTTACTCTTGCTATAGCTTGAAGTAGTGTATGATTTTTCATCGGTTTATCTATGTACATCGTAGAAACGACAGGAGCGTCAAAACCGGTTAACCACATATCAACAACAATGACTATCTTTAGTGGATCTTTTGGGTCTTTAAATCTTTCTGCTAATTCTTTAAGCTCCTGCTTACTTCTTATGTGCTCCCAAAATTCCTGTGGGTCATGACTTTTACTTCCAGACATTACAACTGCTATTTCAGGACAACCTTTTTGTTGTTTCATGTAGTTATACATCTCAACTGCAGCTGCTCTGCTTATACAAACGACCATTGCTTTTGTATCAAGTTCTAATGAGTTAAAGTGATTAACAATGTCTTCTGCTATCTTCTTCATCCTGTCGGGATTTCTAACAAGTATTTCAAGAGTTGAAAACTTCTTCTTCAGCTTCTCTTTTTGAGTTTCCTCTATTTCTCTTGTAATGTCCTCAAACTCAAGGTCTAAGAAATACTCTGAAAGGTGAAGTTCAGAAAACCTTGATTCATAGAATATTGGAACTACAGCTCCATCTTCTGTTGCTTGTTTCATTGTGTATATTCCAGCATAATCCCCAAAAGTTGTAGTAGTGGATCTATCGTCAGTTTCTATTGGAGTTCCTGTAAAACCAATAAACATCGCATTAGGTAAAGCTCTTCTTACATTCTGAGCAAGGGTCTTATACTGTGAACGGTGAGCTTCATCTGCTATTACAATGACATTTTCTCTTTCTGATATAACTGGAAACTCTTTACCTTCTGCTTTCTCCTCATCGGTTAGCTGGAACTTTTGAATGGTCGTAAAAACAATCCCACCCGAGTTTTTGCTTAACTTCTCTCTGAGGTCTTTTACGCTTTCTACTACTTCTACGTAATCTTTAAGTTCTGTTTTTAGAAAGGTTTTTGATAGTTGGTCGTCAAGGTCTGTTCTATCTGTTAACATTACTACGGTTGGATTTTTCAACTCTTCTAACTTTATAGCTTTTCTTACATAGAAAACCATTGATAGAGACTTTCCAGAACCTTGGGTATGCCAGAAAGTACCTATTCTTTTATCATGTGAATTCAAAGCTTTTAAAGTGTTCGCAATTGCTTTTCTTACATCGTAAAATTGGTGGTACATAGCTATTTTCTTTATTACAGTCTTTTTATCTACTTCAAAGACAACAAAGTCCTTTATATACTCTAAAATCCTGTTCCTGTTAAAAAGACCTTTTATGAGAACTTCCAAGGATGGAATCTTTCCTTCTTCGTAATCGTATTTATCTTCTATACCTCTCCATTTAAAAAACCTATCGTAAGGAACTGTTAAGCTACCAGCTTTTGTTTCAACTAAGTTGCTTATTACTAAAACTTCGTTGTAGTAGAAAATTTGAGGAGAAAGTTCCTTATAGTTTTGTATCTGAGTGTATGCATTTTTTATTGACCTTGACGCACTTTTAAGCTCAAACAGTGCAATTGGTAGTCCATTTATAAAAAGGACGATGTCAAATCTAACACCATCTTTGTTCTCTTCTTTAACTACAAATTGATTAACAGCTAAAAAAGAATTGTTCTCTGGATTTTCAAAGTCTATTAGTTTTACGATGTCTGATTTTAAATTTCCTCTACTGTCTCTATATTCAATACTTACACCATTTACCAAAAGTCTATGGAAGTGAAGGTTGGTATGTGCTAAGTCTGGATAAACTATCGTAAATAGCTTTTTATAGACTTCTTCTAACGCTTCTTCTGGAACATGAGGATTAATCTTTTTTAGACTCTCTAAAAACCTTCTTTTGAGTATAACGTCAGAAAGAGAATCTCTTTCTCCTTCTTCCGGTATAAGCTCGCTACCATGCAGATATTCCCATCCCTCTTCCTTTAACCACTCCAAAGCTGGTTGTTCAACAAGATTGTTTTCACTTAAAACACTCATCTTTCTACACCTTAACTCTAATTTCTCCTGTTATTAGTTTTGGTAGTAGAATATCTCTAAGTTGGGTTAGTGTTTGAATTTTTTTGTTGTTATTTAGTATTTTTAAAACAAAATCTTTCATTATTAAATTAAGTTTAGTAGATAAATAACTTTCCAATGGTAGAGCAACTTTTAAATTGAGGACATACTTTTTATCTACATGAGGAATAGCTGAACCTGTTGTATGACTTTTGATCTTTTCTTCATAATGTAATAGATAAAAGTATAGTAAATCTTTTCCAACTATTTCATTTATGATATTTATTTTTGCTATCGTTGAAGAAACTATACCTTTTTTACCTATGAAAATTTTTCCAGAACTTGCTCCATCCATAACCATTAGGATATCTTCATCACTGCTAACTATTACGTTTTCAGGTAGAGCATACTGAACATTATTCGTATTACCACTTAGATATTCAATCGACAGGTAAGGTAAAAGTCCTTCTCTATATCTATTTTCTAAAGCTTTAGGTTTTTTTCCTTTTACAAAAGAAAAAATTTCCTTAAATCTAAAAATTTTCCACCCCTTCGGAATCTTCCCAAGTTCACTATCTACAAACTCACCCCCACTTGATTTATAAGGTTTTCCTTCCTCATTTGGAAATTCAAAGTCTATAAGCCATCTTTTAAAGATAGTTTTTGCTATTTCCTCAAGGGTTTTGTTCTGTTCCATTAAATTTTCTATCTGGTCGTCTATACTTCCAAGTATTTCTGCGATTTTTTGTTGTTCGGGAAGGGGAGGAATAGGAAGTTCTATGTTCTCAAATGTTGTCTTATTAATAATTCCCTTAGCAGCGCCTCCTGTGAATTTTAAATGTATATTTTTCTGATAATATCTCAACAAGTAGAAGATGAAGAAGGGATTATGTTCATCGTTAACTATAATAGAATTTATTTGCTGATTAGTAAATGAAGGTTCTTTTGTCATACACATTTTACCTATGGTTGAGCCAATAGAGACAAAACAAATAGACTTTTCAGGTAATAGTAAATTCTTCGCCCTCTCTACCCAATCATGACTAACTTTCCTTTCAACAGTATAGTTGAAACGAATATCAAAACCTTTAATATCTGACGGTGTTATAAAAGGAATAGAACCATCCCAATATTCAGAAATTTTCGTTGGAGGAGTCTTTCCCGTAATAACCTTACCAATTTCCTTTATTTTCTTAACTTTCCATCCTTCAGGAACTTTTATCTCCTCATTCAACTTTAAACCCCAACTTTGCTAAGTTTTGTTTAATCTTCTCCTCAAGTTCTCTTGACTTTCTAAACTGCTCTGCTAACTGCTTTGTCAATCTTTCCATTTTTTCTTCAAACGGTTCACTGTCTTCTTCTATATCTTTAACTCCTACATAGCGTCCCGGTGTTAAGATGTAGTCATTTTCCCTTATTTCATCAATAGTAGCTACTTTGCAGAAACCTTTTATGTCTTTATACTCTGGATAACCTTTTTCTCCCCTATAGCTTCTGTATGTGGAAGCTATCTTTTGAATGTGTTCATCTGTAAGTTCATTTAAGTTTCTTGAGACAGCTTTATAAAGTTCTCTTGCATCTATGAATAAAACTTCTCCTTTGCGATTTCTGAATCTTGGGTCTGCTTTATCTTTAGCTAATATCCAAATACAAGCAGGAATCTGTGTTGTGTAAAAAAGTTTATTTGGAAGCGCTATTATACAGTCAACAAGGTCATCTTCTATGATAGCTTTTCTTATCTCTCCTTCTTTTCCACCAGCAGAAAGCGAACCGTTAGCCATGATAGTTGCACATATACCTTTATCAGCTAAATGATAGATAAAGTGTTGAATCCATAAAAAGTTAGCATTTCCACTCTTTGGTTTGTTAGGGTCTCTCGGAACCATTCCATACTTAAATCTTACATCTCCTTCTAACTCTGAAGAGTTGTAGTTGTTGTAGTTAAAAGGTGGATTTGTAATTATGTAATCTGCTTTTAAAGTTTTATGTAAGTCGTTAGATAATGTGTCTCCTTGTTTTATGTTGTCTATCGGTAAACCGTGAATAGCAAGGTTCATTTTGCATATTCTAACCGTAGCTGGGTTAAGTTCCTGTCCGTAAATACTGAGAGGTTTTCCTCTGTGCTCTTTTACAAATTTTGCACTTTGAACGAACATTCCACCACTTCCACACGCTGGGTCGTAAACTCTCCCTTCTAAAGGTTCTATTAGCTCTACCATTAGCTTAACAACGCACTGAGGAGTAAAGAATTCTCCTCCTTTCTGTCCAAGTTTTTGGGAAAACTGACGCATAAAGTAGCTGTAGATTGTTCCGAAAACGTCTCCTATGCTTTCGTCCTTGTTTTCTATGTGATCCTCATAGTTAATGTTGTTGAAGATATTTAAAAGCTGTCCAAGTTTCTCAGGTGGAATTTGAGACCTTACGTATTCTTTAGGAAGGACACCCTTTAAAGTTGGATTCTCTTTCTCTATAGCAATCATAGCTTCGTCTAAAAGCTTAGGTATTTCAGGTTGAGTAGCTTTTTCTATTAGATAACTCCATCTTGCTTTTTCGGGTATGTAGTAAACACCTACAGACCTGTATTCGTCTTTGTCGTTTAAAATTTCTTCCCTTTCCTCTTCTGTTTCACAGTAGAGCTCACTATTTGGATTCTTAGTTTCTTCTAAGAGCTCGTTTCTTCTTTTTTCAAAAGCATCTGATAGATATTTCAGAAAAACAATTCCTAAAACAATGTCCTTGTATTTCGCAGGATCAATAGCACCCCATAAAGCTGTCGCACTATTCCAAAGGTGATTTTCCAATTCTTTTAACTTTGCTACCATTCTTTACCTCGTGTTTTCTAAGCTTTAAGTTCCTGATTATAAGATTAGTTTTAACTCATCCCTTCTCGGTATAAAAGGAGCATACAGCTTGAAATAAGCTTGACCAATCGCTCCACTAAACATTTCAATCTTAGGTCTTGTTTTCTCCTTCCCAGAACAAAGCGTATGATCTTTAGAGATATCAGGATAATCATCTATATAAACAATTCTTTCTATAAAAAGTTGTCTTGACTTTTTAGCACAAAGCTGACACGGAGAGTCCGTAGAGTATAAAGTTCCACCTGCAACAGACATACCACCTACTTTTGCTGCTTGAAGGAAAGCGTTTTCTTCAGCGTGGAGAGCTCTTTCTCGTGTAGGATTTTTGAAGTTTTTAAAGTCATCTATAATTTTCTTTAATTCCTCTACTCCCTTCACTCCTAAGCTCATAGTTTCTATTCTCTTTTTTGCTTCCTTAATCTTTTCATTTACTTCCTTCTGATTTTGAATATCCTTGAAACAGAAAGGAAAGTTTTTATTCCACTTCTTTCTGTTGTATTCGAACTCATTTAATGCAAAATTCTTAAAATCTGAGGATAACTCATAATCGCTAAACACAAGATTTCCAGCTACTTCACTTGTATCTTCCAATTCTTCTAAGGTTCTATACAGACAAGGAATTTGCTTCTCTGGAACATCATTCCATCCAACTCCTCTAACATATCCATCTTTTCCTGTTACTACAGCTCCTACCTGCCTAGAAATACATCCAGAAGCATAACGAGCAGTAAAAGCTACCTGCATAAATATTTCGTCTTTTGTTGGAGTAACTAATCCAGGATTTAAAATTAAAGCAATGTACTTACCAAGCTGATAAGTTAATAAAGTAATTGATACATCATCATTATTAATAAAAACATCTCCTTTTCCTACACAAAAATTGATATTTTGTTCATAAAGTTCCTCTTTAGAACTTGGTACTTTATTTTCTATACCTTGAAGTTGTTTTATCTCTTCGTCACTCAGTAATATTTTTTCTTTTAGTCTTCTTCTCCTTACATTTTTACTAGCTAGAATAGAGAAAAGATAAAAATTGCTGTATCTATTCCGAAAGTACTCAATTTCAAAGGGATTTCTTAGAGCATCTATTACAAATCTTCCTTTTACAAATTTTCCATCTCTATACTCTGAAAGAATCTTTATACAACGTCTTACTAATTCTGCTAACCAAAAGACAGGTCCTATTTCAAAATCTATGACTTTATTTCCTAACCTTCTTAAGAATCTTCCTAATTCTTGTAGAGTTCTATTTCTGTAAAAGAAAAAGTTATCTTCCTCTTCTCTTTTTAAGCATTTACTCGAGGAAATAATTCCTTTCTTTAAAATTTCTTCCACAACAGATCTATTATATAATGTTTTATAATCTTCTATAGCCTTCACAAAAGCGTCAACCTTTGACTTGTTGTCATCATCCTCTAAAATAGTTTCTGACATTTCTATAAATTTTTTAAGATCTTCCAAAGTCTTTTCTCTCTCACTTTGATCTTCAATTTGTTTTTTCAGCTCTTCTTCAAAGAGAGAAAAAACATTGTTGTAAATATAGATGAACAAAGCTTCCAATATATAACCCGGAAAGATTCCCAAGCATTCATACCCTTATAAAATCTTATCAAACGCTTAGCTCTAAATATTTCTAAATGATCAAATGTTATTTTTCCACTTTTACATTCACTATCAATCCATTTAACGCAATCTACAGGATTATCGCAAAATAACCTTGGAAAATCTTCTCTTCCTAAAATTTCTGCTGTCTTTGAACATCCAGCTCCAAGAGCTCCAGTTAACCCTATAACAATAAAGTTTCCCCTGAGGTGATTATAGATGTTTTCCATCCTTTTTTCTGATGTTGACATCACAACCCTCCCTTCTTTCTTTTCTAAATTTTCTTCCAGCTATTATTTAGCTTTACTTAGCTTTACTTAGTATTACTTACTCTTATTTAACATTATATAACAAAACAAAACAAAGTAATTGTTAACTAAGTAAAAATAGATAACTCTAAATAATAGTTGAATATTAGTTTTTGCTTACAAATTAAATTACTTATCCTAAAAGAAAATTTCCAATCAATAATAGAATTTCTTTTTTCACCTTACCTTACTTAACAAAGTAAAACAAAACAACTCACTGTTGAATTAGGTAAGATAAATTCTTATTTTTGAGGATAAACAACAAAAAGTAGGAGAAAATGTCAAAAACTTCGTTGAAGGTATCACCGACCAACCAGTTAATACTACCTTAGACACAAGACAGATAGGTGAAGCTTATTTAAGCTTAGGATACGGACTAACAGGAAGGAAACCTGCTGAAATAGATAGTTCAGGTTTTATAAACTACAACTCCCTCGACTACTTCTACGCTGGAAGGAATTATAGAAACCTTGCTACTGGAATGACAGAATTGGGAATTAGTGATAGCAACTATACCTACTACAAAAACGCTGGAACGAATGTAAACACAGTAGCACGCAGGTTAGTGGGAGATACTACTTCTTATGCTAGCAAGCTTGCTACTACTTCTACAGATGATTACGATAGCAAAATTAAACAATTCAAAGAGCGTGCAGATCAGACTTTCTATGATATGTATATAAACCCGAATGGATTAAGGAAAGCAGTATTTAACAACAAAGTAGATACAAGAATAGAAGCTTTAAAAGGAGATATGACCGTTGTTTCTACTACCCAGCAAGCAGATACATCTTCATTAAAGTTTGTAGGATACTTCTTTGAAAACATAGCAGGAGATGGAAACATCCACATATACTTCAAAGATGGAAGTGGAAATGTAAGAGACTTAGGAGCTGTAACTTATATTAGGGGTAAAGGATACCTCTGGTATATGGCTAAAGTAGCTATAGGAGTTAAACCTTTAGGGACTTTTTATTCTCAATACCGTAAATTCTGTGCTTCCAAAGACCCTACTAAAGAGGATTTAGTAATAACAGGATACTGTAGTAGTTATAGTGCTATAGATGGTAGTTGTGAGCATATAACATGGTCAGCTCCTTCTTGTCCTGAAGGATATGTAGAAACGACATCTACCAAATCCTATAATGTAGAAGACAGAGGAGGAAGTGGAAGCTATATCATAAGCACTTCCATAACCACTCCATCTGGAAACATACTTCCTGTTAAGGTGTATCAAAGTTTATGGGGTGGTAGAGTTGAAGTTTGTGGTTATACTGTAGGAACACTTCCAGATCACGGAGACGATTATTCTGATACTCTTGTTTACTACGACCCAGTAGAAGGTGTATGGAAGGGAGGAGGAGCAGAAAGTAGGGTCAACTTTGGAGTTTCAGGTAAAAACTTATACTTTGACTGTAATGGACATAGCTATATGGTGCTAAGTGGAAAGATAATTGAAATCAACTAAGAGGGGGAACAATTTTTCCTTACTTCCCCCTCTTCCACTTCATTCACACCTTCACATCAAGTCTTTATCAACTAAGTTTCCTACATCATCACAAACTAATTCATTATTCCAATGAGTATCTTCAAAAGCTTTCCACATTTCTCCAAAAACTGTCTTCACAAAGTTGGTGTAGTTAGGAAGTGTAGAGTTATAGCTTTCTACAAAGTTTTGGAAATTACAAAGTTCAAGCTTAGGTGAAGATGCGTAAGCTGGGGATGTGTAAGGGTAGATAAGAGATAGTCCAGAACCTACCACATTCTCATTATATCCACCTTGCATATCAAGATTGAGATACCTTGTGTAAAGTTCATCATTCGCTTTCACTTGGTTGTAAACATTAAGGAAATTGAGGGAGTTTTGGACTGTGTTGTTGTCAAAGGAAGGAGAGAGATATTGAGGAGGATTATCAAATCCATTAAAAACCAAATATTCCACTGCTTGATCTGGTGTTGCACCTAATTCAAGCAATCTTGTAGCTAATCCTGTCCTTGTAATTAAGTAAAGCAAATCGTATCCTAACCTATTGTTTACACTTCCTCCATACTCAGAATGATAGTTAATTCCTTCTTTAACAGTCCAAGAAGTAGCATTATCTAATTCTACTGCTATTACATCAGAAGAAAAATCAAAACTTGAAAGTATATTTCCCCAAAATCCAATATTTTCTGCAAATGCACTAAGAGAAGAATTACTAGCAAAGCTATAAAATACCTCATACAACTGTCCATTTTCCACTTCATTTAAAGCAGTTTGATATAAGCTTCCAGCGAACTGTTCAAAAGCTTGTCTAAGACTTTCTAAAGCTGTTGTTTTAATAGCTGTTAGTCCTATATCTTGTGGATAAGCAAGAGGAACGTAAGGTGGATTAGCTTTCCAATACTCTATGTATCCATCCACTATGTTTTTAGCTATTGTCCAAGTGTCTAATCCTTGTTCATACCAAGTTGGAAGCTTTCCCCATACATCTCCCCAACCATCTCCAAGTTCGTATTCTGGTGAAGCTACTATTACGTTTGCATAGTCTTTTAGGAGTGTTAGTGTTGTAAACTCTCCCATTAAACATTCGTCAAAACCTATCACATCAAAAGGTTTTGTCCCGTTATCCGTTATGTTTTCCAATGCTTTTTTGAGCTCGTACATATATAGAAGGTCGTCGGAAGTTTCATCGTAAGCGGCTGATTTGAAAATTTTTTCCGTATTCCGAGCTTTCAGATTTCTCCAAGCATCTCCGTGGTTCCAAAGGATTAAAACTCTCTTTGAGGAGGGGT
>JBDOLX010000072.1 GCA_039832905.1 Desulfurobacteriaceae bacterium
TGACATCATTTCCCTAATTAACGAAAGTTTCGACGAAAAATACAGAGTTTGGCAAGAAAAAAAGATAAAGGATAAGTACGTTCAAGTTATTTTCGGTTCTGATATGGATGAAAAAGTCCTGATATTAATAGATCTAACTCCCATAAAAAAGTACGAAAACCTTAAAAAAGACTTTATTGCAAATGTCTCCCATGAACTTAAAACTCCTGTAGCAGCTATGAAACTTTCTCTAGAAACATTGGAGGAGGAATGTAAAAATGTTCCGTCCGCAGAGAAATTCTTGAAAAAGGCAATAGAAAGAGTGAAATACATGGAGCAACTAATAGAAGACCTTATAACCTTATCGATGCTTGAAAGTGTCAACTTCACTCCCAATATAACAACTGTTCCATTGAAAGATTTCACACTTAAAATTGTTCAAGACTTGACAGAATTTGTAGAAAAGAAAAAAGTCAAAATAGAAGTAAACATTCCAGAAGAAGCTAAAGTTAGAGCGGACGAAAAAATGCTCCACGCAATCCTCAAGAATCTCATAGACAACGCTGTAAAGTATAACAAAGAAAGAGGAAAAGTATTTGTTAGCTTCAAAGAACTTACAAATGAGGTTGAAATTTCCGTGTGTGATACAGGTATAGGAATACCTAAATCCCATATTCCATTTATCTTTGAAAGGTTCTATCGAGTGGAACGTTCTCGATCAAGAAAACTTGGTGGAACAGGTTTAGGACTATCAATCGTAAAGCTTGCAGTAGAAAGACTTGGTGGAAAAGTTGAAGTTGAGAGTAAGGAAGGAGAAGGAACGTGTTTTAAAATCTATCTTCCTAAAAAGTAATATCCCCGAATTTGATATTATTAGCAGACCTATTAACCCTTAGGGGGTAAGAGTGAAAAGAATTTTTTTTGTTTTTCTTATCCTCACATTTTGGTGGGGAGCAGTTTTAGCGAATGAAGGAAAAATAATAGAAAGAGTTGAAATAATAGGGAACCAAACTGTTCCAAAAGAGACAATTCTTTACTACATGTCCGAAAAATCTGGCAAAGAGTTCTCTCCAAAACTTGTGGCAAAGGATATAAAAACTCTTTTTAGCTTAGGCTACTTTGAAAATATCTCTGTCGATGTAAGTGAAGGAAAAGAAGGAGTTATTTTAAAAGTTTTTGTAAAGGAAAAGCCAGTAATAACCGATATTAAATTTGAAGGAAACAAAGAGTTCTCAGAGAGGAGGCTGAAAGAAGAATTGGGACTTATTGATGAAGAAGGGGAAGACTCCGAAAAACAAAGAGAACCTCTTAGTTATAAGTATTTAGAAGACTTAAAGAAAAAGATAAAAGAGTTTTACGAAAAGAAAGGATTTGTTGGAACAAAAGTCGATTACAGAGTAGAAAAAAAATTCTCAACAAAAGCAGTGGCAGTTTTTACCATTGTTGAAGGTAAAAAGAGAAACGTTTGTGAGATAGAAATAAGAGGAAATAAAAAGATTGATGATGGAGATATAAAAGATGTTCTTCTAACTAAGGAGAGATGTATCCTCTGTTTAAGGTTTTCTGCACCTTTGATAGAAGAAAACCTAAAAGAAGATGTTGAAAGAATAAAAAATCTCTACTACAGAGAAGGCTTCTTAGATGTTGAAGTTGGAGAACCAAAAGTTGTAGAAATAGATAAAAAGAAGGGATGTTATAAGGTCATTTACACAATAAAAAATGAAGGAGAAAAGTATAGGTTTGGAAAAATAAGTTTTGAAGGAAACACTCTCTTTACCTCAAAAGAACTTTTAAAACTCTCTAAAGCTATAAGATCTGGAAAGACGTTTAATAGAGAGTTTTTAGGAAAATTTATAGCTAAAATAACCAGAAAATACGGAGAACTTGGATTTATTTTTGCAAGCGTCATTCCTGAGGAAAAAACAAACTTTAAAGATCATACTGTTGACATTAAGTTCCATATTTTTGAAGGGGAAAGGACTTATGTAAGACGTATAAACATCACAGGGAACATATCCACAAGAGATAGAACAATAAGAAGAGAGTTGGACTTTTACGAGAAAGGTATTTTCGACACCGTTAAAGTTGAAAGGTCTATAAGAAGGCTCTTTAACACAGGATACTTTGAAAACGTAGATGTAAAACCAAAAGTAGTTGATAAAAACAAAGTTGATGTTAACGTTGATGTAAAAGAACGTTTAACCGGTATGTTCTCCGTTGGTATTGGATATAGTTCAGTGTCAAAACTTGTTATGATGGCACAGTTATCAAAAGGGAACCTCTTTGGAACTGGAGATTCTGCAGCTATTTCTTTCCAGGGTGGTTCAAAAGTTCTCTATTTTGACCTTAGCTACAATCACAAATGGTGGCTTGATAGACCTCAAAATATCTCTTACAGACTCTATAACAGAAAGAATGAATACTTCACTTACACCAGCCATAAGACAGGTTTTTCCACTATGGTCTCACGAAGAATCTGGGAAGATTGGAGAATAGGTCTTGGATACTTAATTGAGAGAGATAAAATTTCTGATATTTCTGAAGACGCTCCAGATATCATCAAAAGTGAAGAAGGGATCACAACTGTTGGAATGACAACAGGATTTATTTCAAGAGATTTAAGAGACAATCGTTTCTTACCACATAAAGGAAGCTACTTCTCGATTACCACTCAGGTAGCAGGAAACTTCTTAGGTGGAAAAGAAAACTTTTATAAAGTTGTAGCAGACTATTCAAAGTACTTTAATCT
>JBDOLX010000073.1 GCA_039832905.1 Desulfurobacteriaceae bacterium
AATCTTTACATAAATGAAGGAAAGTTAAAGGAGGCTAAAAAGCTTTTATTTAAAGCAGAGAAACTTTTTCCAAGCGATCCTGTTATTCCTTACTTTCTTGCAGAGGTTTATTTTAGGGAAGGAAACTTAAAAAAATCCTTAGAATACGTTAAGAAATCTATTGCTTTGCATCCACATTTTGAAAGTGCTTACGTTTTACTTTCTAAAATTGTCCTTGAATATGGAAACTATGGAGAAGTAGAAAGGTTTTTGGAGGATATTTTAAAAGAAAACAAAGATAACATTTTTGCCCTCAGAGAACTTTTGTTAATTTACCTAAATGAGAGAAAAGAAAAAGAAGCTGTGAAGGTAATGAATAGACTTTTGGAACTTGAACCCTACAATCTTAAACTTCTTTCGTGGATAGCTGCAAGTCTCTTTAAAATGAAAAGGTACGAAGAGGTAATACCTATCATAGAAAGAATTACCAAACTGAATCCTGATAATCCTAACGTTTATTTTATGTTAGGACTCTCGTTTGAGATGTCAGGAAACCTTGATAAGGCTTTAGAAGCTTACGAGAGATCCTTAGACCTATATCCAGAAAACCCAACAGTTCTAGAAAGGACAGCCCTTATTCTTTACCAGCTTGGAAGGCTTGGAGATGCAAAAGCATACTTTGAGAGACTGTGGCAGTTGACTAAGAAGCCTGAATACCTTTTAAAAATTGCACTAATCACTGATAAAGAAGGAAATACTGAGAAAGCTTATGCTATTTTGAAGGCTCGGGAAAAAGAACTAAATAATTTTGGGGACTACTACTTTTATTTAGCTTACTTTTCCGAAAAACTCGGTAAAGACAAAGAAACGGAAAAATACCTTAAAGAGCTTATTCTTAAAGATCCCTCTCCTGATGCTTATAACTATTTAGCTTACTTTTATGCGAATAGAGGTATAAAGCTTAAGGAAGCTAAAAGACTTATAAATAAGGCTTTAAAGGATTCTCCTAACAACCCAGCGTTTATAGATACTTTAGGTTGGATTTTGTATAAAGAAGGAGATTTTGAAGAAGCTTGCAAAATTTTGAAGAAGGCACTTTCTTATAAGGAAAATGATCCCGTTATGAATGAACACTATGGTGAGTGTCTTTTTAGGCTTGGAAGGATAAAAGAGGCTAAAAAACATTTATTAAAAGCTTTGAAGGGAATAGAAAAAGATCCTTCCATTTTGGAGGAAGAAAAAGGTATTAAAGAAAGGATAGAGAAAATCCTTAAGAGTATAGAAGAAAAAGAAAAGGAGGAAAGAAATGAACTTTGAGATGTTTCTTTGGGGACTTATCGCTTTCTTGATAATATCTTTGCCTACTATAACAGGACTTATGAGAGTTAATGCTGCATTAAAGTTTTTGCTAAGTGAGGACAAAAGTGACTTTCAACCTCTAAGGGCAATAAAACCGGGAGGATTTGCGTTTGCTTTGACTTTTAGTTTTAAAATTACTTTTCTAACAGCTATCATTCTTGACTATATTGAATATGTAAAGCAGACTTACTTTATTACTTCCCTTTACATATTTTTCATTATGCTTGATTTCGTTGTTCAATCTTCAGGGAAAGAGTTTGCAACCCTTTCTGCCAACCTTAAAAGTGCTTTCATTGGTGCAACTTTAGTTGCAGTAGTTATATTTATTGAGAATTTCTTAATTCAGAGAAAACTTAAGAAACTTCTCCCTGCTGAGATAGAGAACATTAGAAAAAATAGAGTTTCTAAAGCTTTAAAGACTTTTGATCAAAAAGGTTAAAGGGGGACATGATGAGATTTGCATACACTCAGAGTATTCCCAAAAAAGTGGACATTGAAGCTTTTGGTGTTTATGAAAGTTCAAAGATTGACTCTGACCTTAAAGCTTTAGGTTTTCAAGGAAAGAAAGGGGAAGTTGCTGTTTTACCGGGCAAAATTTTTGTTGGACTTGGAAAGAAAGGTGAGATTGATGCTGATACTGTGAGAATTGCTGCCGCTAAGATTGTAAAAACAGCGAGGAAACTAAAAGCTAAGAAGGTTGTCGTTAATCTTTTTGGAGAAGATAAGCTAAAGGAAAAGTCAGCCAAGGCTGTAGCAGAGGGAATAGTTCTTGGAAACTATGAGTTTAAAAAGTATAAATCCAGCGAAGATGAAAAGTTCGAAGTAGAGAAGATAACCGTTGTAGGTAAAAAGGATTACAAAAAAAGTTTTGATCTAGGAGTGGTTCTTGCTGAAGCTGCAAATTTTACAAGGGACATTGTTAATGAACCGGGAAATGTGATAACTCCTGAAAGGTTAGCAGAATTAGCTAAAGACCTTTCAAAAGAGTACGGTTTTGAATGTAAAGTTTTCAAAGAAAAGGACCTTGAAAAGAACAAAATGGTTGGTATTTTAACTGTAGGAAAGGGAAGCAATAATTCTCCAAGGTTTATTCATATTGCTTATAAACCTAAAAAAGCAGAAAAAAGAATTGTTCTTGTAGGTAAAGGGGTAACTTTTGACAGTGGAGGACTCAACATTAAGCCTGAGCAATTTATGAAAACGATGAAATCCGATAAAGCCGGTGCTTGTGCTGTCCTTGGAATAATGAAGGCAATCGGAGAGCTAAAACCTAATGTGGAAGTTCATGCTTTAATTCCAACTGTTGAGAACATGCCAAGTGGAAAGTCTTATAGACCCGATGACATAATTGTTTACAAGAATGGAAAATCTGTAGAAATTCACTCTACAGATGCTGAAGGAAGGCTTATTCTTGCTGATGCTCTTATTTACGGTTCAGAACTAGAACCTGATGTAATGATTGATATGGCTACGTTAACAGGAGCTTGTGTAGTTGCTCTTGGACACTATACTTCAGGTCTTTTTAGTAGTGATGAGAGGCTTGCTGATAGCTTACTCAAGATATCTTCTGAAACTGGCGAAAAAATGTGGAAAATGCCACTTGATAAGGATTTAGAGGAAGAGATAAAAGGTGCTTATGCAGACATTCAAAACGTTGGAAAGTCAAGGTATGGAGGAGCAATTACTGCTGCACTCTTTTTAAAGAACTTTGTTGACTTTAAGAAAGTCAAAGCTTGGGCACACATAGACATAGCAGGACCTGCTTTCCTTGATAAAGATTGGAAATACTATTCGGCTGGAGCTACTGGACAGCCTGTAAGAACTATTGCTGAGTTTTTGATTGATTAATTTAGAAGGGGAGGTCCGTCCCCCTTGCGGGGGACACTTTTTTAAAAGCTTATTTCTGCTTTAACCATACCTATGAGAACATCACTATCTTTTCCGTTAGGATTTATTATGTATTGAATGTCTGGAGTTATGTAAAAATCTTTACCAACTTTCTTTCTATAGTAACCTTCAAAGTGATGTTCTGTTTTGTTGTTTTCGAGTTTTTTATTTGGGAAAAGTGCAGCCCATCCAAAAGCTAAAGTGTCATCTTTGATGTTTGAACTTACTCCTAAAGATACAAACTTTTTAACTTCGTAAACGTCGTTTGCGAAAGCTGCTCTTCCAAAAATTCCAAAGTTTTCAAAAATTTCTTGGTCAAAAGAAACTCCAACTCCGAAACTTTTGTCTACACTAGGTTCTTGAACTGGATTGGTGGTGTCTTCTCCTACTTTAATGTGATCTGCTAAGTCTTCCCAGTAGTAAAGGCGGTAATTTCCACCATTTCTAGAAAATTTAACCTGAACAGCCCAGAAAGGATTTTTAAACATGTCACTGTAAAGGTCTTTCTCTTCTACTGTCCATTCTCCATTTTTATAAACCAAATTTTTCTTTTGTTCGTTACTTTGGACAAGAGCTGTAAACTCTAAGTTACCTATAAGAAGAGAGGCAGAAACTATTGGCGCAAACTGAAACTCCCCATCAATTATTGGGTTGTTCACGAAGGGTTTTCCTACAAACTGAGAGTATTCGTCGTTTGCGTATTCATTGTCGTCAATAAAGACTGGGGGCTCTGTTTTTCCAACTGCAATTTTGAGTTTTCCATCTAGGAATTCTTCTTTGTAATACGCTTCAAGTAGTTTGAAGGTAGCTTCATTTTCAGGGTTATCGTCAGCAAAAGTATTAAGGTTTGCAAAAGCTTCTATACTGTCAGCACCACTACCTTCTCCGGCATGAAGTCTCAAGAAAAGCTCTCCATTTTCGCGGGGTTTAAAAGAAAGTGTAATATCCGCAACGTATCCTGAACCGTTAACATCTTTTGTTCCTTGGTAGTAAATAACTGTATCTCCTCCTATCTCTACTTTCCTTTCTTCCTCTGAAAATGCTGAAGAGGTGTTCAGTAACAAGGTTACTGTTGAGACTGCTGCTAAAAATTTTCTCACTTTTTCACCTCCTTTGTGTGTTTTATCTGATTTGGTAATACTATTATACAAAAATTGACTACGAAATAGATTTTAATTAAAATAATGGTAAGATATAAATCACACTAAGGAGGTTTTTCATGAGAAAAGCGCTTTTAGCCCTCTCGGCGTTCTTGGCGATGACAACTTCTTCAAAGGCACATTTTGTTGTCTTAAAACCTTCTACCGACGTTGTTGAAGGACACCAAAGAGTAATTAGCTTAGAGGCAAGGTTTACCCATCCAATGGAAGGCGGTCCAAACATGGAGTTTGGCATTGTTGACAGTGGGGCTGTAGTGAATGGAAAAAAATATAGACTCCATTGGAAAAAGATGATGATTCCTGCTCTTAAGGGTAGTAGTAAGAAAGTTCCAATGTATAAGACTGCTTTTAGAATTAGAAGACCGGGGGTTTACCAGTTCTTTGTTGATCCAACTCCTTACTTTGAACCTGCAGAAGAGAAGTTCATAAAGCAGATAACGAAGGTTTATGTTGAAGCTTTTGGTTTAGAGGATGGTTGGGATGAACCTTTAGGTCTTAAGGCTGAAATTGTTCCGCTTACAAGACCTTTCGGTGTTTGGGAAGATAATACCTTTAGGGGAAGAGTGTTTATAAACGGAAAGCCAGCGGCAAATATTGATGTTGAAGTTGAATACCTTAATACGAAAAAAGTTCGTGTTCCAAACGATACTTTTATAACTCAGGTAATAAAAACTGACGAAAATGGGTATTTTGAATATACAATTCCTTGGGCTGGTTGGTGGGGCTTTTCGGCAATTGGAGATGGAGGAACTTTGCGTCATAAAGATGGTAAAGAATATCCAGTAGAGCTCGACGCAGTTATTTGGATAAAAGCGTATCCAAAACCAAGCGAGGTAAAGTAAGATGCATATATCTGAAGGAGTTCTTCCTGGATGGCTACTTATTACAGGTTGGGGACTTACGATAGGGGCAACTTACTTCGGACTTAAAAATCTGAAAGATAAAAAGGTTCCTTTGGCAGCGCTTCTTGCCGCTGCCTTCTTTATTGCATCTTTAATTCATGTTCCTCTTGGGCCTTCAAGTGTTCATCTGGTAATGAACGGTCTTGCAGGTTTGCTTCTTGGAATAACGGCTTTCCCAGTAATTTTGGTTGGGCTTTTCCTTCAAGCAGTTCTTTTCCAGTTTGGAGGAATTACAGTACTTGGAATAAACACTTTTAACATGGCTTTCCCAGCCTTTTTGTCGTATCTCCTTTTAAGAAGATTTATAAAGAAGCAGACAACACTTAGTCTTGTAGTTGTTGGAGTTTTAACTGCTTTTATTTCCATTATGGGATCTGGAATTTTGGTAGCACTGGAACTTTTAACAGTTGGTGAGGTATTTAAGAAAACTGCTGAACTCGTGATTTTGGCACATCTACCGGTGGCTGTAGTAGAGGGAATTATAAATGCCTTTGTCCTTCTATTTTTAAGGAAAACAGCTCCTGAGATTTTGGGAGGACTGAAATGAGAAAAATGGTAATGGCTTTTCTAATTATCTTTTTTTCTCTTTCCTCTGTAAGTGCTTTTGCCCACAAAATTTCGGCTTTTGTAGATGTTGAAGGAAATAAAGTAAATCTTTACTCTTACTTTAATAGTGGAGAACCTGTAAAGAACGGAAAAGTTGAAGTTTACGATGAAAAGACAGGAAAGCTTATTTTGACAGGAAAAACTGATGAGAATGGGGAATTCTCTTTTGAACTTCCTAAGGTTTCTAACTACAAGGTTATTGTAGTTGCAGAACTTGGGCATAAAACAGTAGCCGAGATAAAAGCTTCTGACTTTTCCGGAAGTTCTAAAGAAAGTAATGAAGAAACAGAGGAAATGACAAGTAAAAATGAAGCTCAAATTCAGGATACTCAACATATTGCTGCTGCTAACTTAAGCAAGGAGGAGATAAGAAAAATAGTTAAAGAAGAATTAAAGCCTATTCATCAAAAACTTCTAGACATCGAAATGAAAATTTCTGAAGTTTCTCTTAAGGATATTTTTGGTGGTCTTGGCTGGATTTTAGGAATTTTTGGAGCTTACTTAGCTATCTCAAGGAAAAGAAATGAAGGATAGCTTAGATCCACGAACAAAGATTTTAACTTTAACTCTTTTTGCGTGGGGAATAGCCCTCACGCAGGATTTTAAAGGAGTCGTTGCTTTTCTCCCCTACATTCTTTTTCTTTTCTTTGTTTTCAAAGAAAGTCCTTTAAATGTTTTTAAAAAACTTCTTCCTGCTAATATCTTCTTAGTTTTTATAGTAATCACTATGATATTTACCTACAATGCTGTTACTTTCATTGATAGACTGAAATATGGATTTTTTCTTTTTTTGAAATCCAATGAGATATTAGTATTAACAATTTTATTGCTTTCATCTTCTTCTCTTTTTTCTATATTTCACGCACTCCATCATTTAAAAGTTCCTAAGAAGCTGGTTTTACTTCTCTTTTTCACGTATAGATACATTCACACTTTAAAGGAGGAGTATGAAACCATTTTAAAAGCTGCAAAGTGTAGGGGATTTAGACCAAAGACCTCTCTACTTACTTACAAAACTTATGCATACATTGTGGGAAACCTTCTTGTGAAAAGTTATAAAAGGGCAGACAGAATCTATAAAGCAATGCTTTCAAGGGGATTTAAAGGCAATTTCCCTGTTTACATACATTTTAGACTTTTTAAGGAAGACTTCATTTTTGGTGTTATCAGTATTCTTTTCTTTTTGGGAGCGGTAGTATGGAGATTCTTAGAGTAGATGGGCTTACTGTAAGGTTTGGGGGCAAGACGGTTATAGAGGACTTAAATTTTTCTATCCTGTCGGGAGAGAAAACTTTTATCGTTGGACCAAACGGAGCTGGAAAGACCACTCTTATTGAAACAATAATGGGCTTTATAAAACCTGTTTTTGGAAAGATCTACCTTTTTGGTAAAGAGGTTAGAACAGAAGAAGATTTCTTTAGGGTTAGAACTACAGTAGGATATGTCTTTCAAAATCCTGACGATCAGCTTTTTTCTCCTACTGTTGAGGAGGAACTGGCTTTTGGTCCTCTTAATTTAGGACTTAGTAGAGAAGAGGTTGGAAGGAGAATAAATAAAGTTGTTAAGGAACTCGGTATAGAAAACTTAAGGGAAAAGTTCACTTACAAGCTTTCTGGAGGAGAAAAAAGGATAGTTTCCATTGCTTCCGTTCTTACGATGGATCCGCAAGTTTTAATACTTGATGAACCCTCAAACGGACTTGATGAAGAAAAGTTTTTGTACCTTGTTGACTTCCTAAAAAAGACAGAAAAAGCAATTGTTGTAATTACTCACGATAAAGAGCTTGTAAAAAAACTTGCTTGGAAGACTTATAAAATGGAAAATGGGAAGCTTATTCCTCTTCTAAGAGTTCTCTGATCAGCCTTTCCCACTCTTCCTTACACCCTTCCCCCTGACACTCGTCAAGTGGAATTATTGAAGCTTTTTCTATTACTTCTTTTTCTACAAAAATTGGGGCATTAACCCTTATGGCTAGATTTATAGCATCACTTGGCCTTGAGTCTATACGTAAGATTTCTCCATCGTGCCTCTTTACTTCTATGACTGCAAAGTAAATTCCTTTGTCAAAGTCGTTGATGATTACTCTCTCAACGTTTCCGCCAAAAGCCGAGATGATTTCTCTGATTAAGTCATAGGGAAAAGGTCTTGGAGGAACAGCTCCTAAAAGTTCTGTCTCAAGAAGTTCAGCTTCCCAATTTCCTACCCAAATAGGTATGGCAAACCTTTCCTTTTCGTTTCCCAAAATGATGAGGGGCATGCCGTTTAGCCTGTCTTGAGCAACTCCTATTACTGATACCTCAACCATAACTTAACTCCTTGATAAGGTTTGTTTGACTTTTCCCTTTAAGAAAAATGGAGAAGTTTCTGTTATTTCTACGTTTACAAACTTTCCAATAATTTCATTTGTTCCTTCAAAAATAACCAGTTTATTATCACGAGTTCTTCCACAAAGGCCATTCCCTTTAGGGCTTTTACCTTCTACGAGAACTTCTTCTAATTTTCCAAGTCTTTTCTTATTCTTTTCTTCTGCTTGCTTTTTCAGAAGGTTTTGAAGTTCTTGAAGTCTTTTGTTTTTCTCCTCTTTTGGGACGTCATCTTTTAGCTTTGCAGCCTTTGTAAAGGGTCTTGGAGAATACTCAAAGACAAAACCTTGGTCAAAGATGCAAGTTTCTACAAGGGAAAGTGTATCTTCAAAGTCTTTAATAGTTTCTGTTGGGAAGCCAACGATAAAATCCCCAGATAAGGCAACCTCAGGAACTTCTTCTTTTAGCAGCATTACTTTTTCAATGTATTCTTCTCTTGAGTAGCCTCTATTCATAAGTTTCAAGATTCTATTTGAACCGCTCTGAGGTGGTAGGTGAACATAAGGACATACTTTATCAATGTTCTTTATAGCTTCAACTATGCTTTTATCAAAACCGGCAGGATGGGAAGTCTGAAAGCGTATTCTTTCAATACCTTCTACTTCAGAGACCATGTATAGGAGATCTGCAAACCTTTTTCCGTTATACTCGTAAAAGTCAACATTTTGTCCAAGAAGTTGCACTTCCTTGACGCCTCTTTCGGCAAGCCTTCTTACTTCCTCTACAACAAGTTCAGGTTTTACACTCCTTTCTCTTCCTCGTGTAAAAGGAACGATACAGTAAGTACAAAATCTGTTACATCCTCTTTGGACTGTAACATAAGCGATATAAGGATTTTCCAAGTAGCTATCTATTAATGGAACTTTATCTTCTTCTGGAATTTTGGAACTTAGAACTTCGACGGTTTTTTCTCTTTTAGCTTTCTCAACAAGTTCATCTATTTTCATGAAGTTAAATGTTCCAAATATTAAATCCACGTGTTTAAATCTTAAAAGGGAATCCTTTTCTTTCTGTGGGACGCAACCACCAACGGCGATTACAGTGTTAGGTTTTCTCTTTTTAATACTTTTTAGGTTTCCTATAAAACTGTATGCTTTATTATCCGGCTTTGCCCTTACGGAACAGGTGTTGACAATGATAACGTCCGCCTCTTCAGGATTTTCTGTTTTTTCGTATCCTAAACTTTTAAGTATTCCAGCCATTTTCTCTGAGTCGTTAACGTTCATCTGACAGCCAAAAGTTTTTATGTAAAACTTCATTTTTCTCCCTTAACCGTTGATTTTTAATTAAATCTATTCTTCATAACACCTCTTTGGTATAGAAATGGCTTGTGGATAGATGAAAAACTCAACTATTTTGGCTTCGTTGGGTTTGTAATTACAGTATGTTATTAAAACTTTTGAAGGGTCTAAATTTTCTGAAAAAAGAAAATCTTTAATCTTTTCAGCATATTCTATGGATTTGGACTTTTGGGATATACCTGAAAATACAGATATGACAAGAAGAAGCCTGTCTTGGGTTAGAAGTTCAGAGATTTTATTTAGAGTTTCTTTTCCTTGTAGAGTAAAGTTGTCGTTTTCATCAAAAATAAACTCTTTACTTACAACTACCCTTAGTCGGTTAGGTTCTTTGTAAAGGGTAATAGGTGGAGAAAACTTTTCTTGCTTTTTAAGTTCTGGGATTATGTTGTTGATAGGGGTTACTCCTAACTCCTTTGCTAAAAAGATAGCCTCTTTTTCAAGAACGTATCCATCAACTTCTATTTCCATATTACCGACAATTTCCTTTATTGAGAGTTTTTTAGAAGGTTTAACTTGTTCTTTCTTTTCTTTTTCCGTTTGTGTTTTTTTTGCTATTTTTGTTTCTTGTGAAACCTTTTTCTCCTTAACTTTAACGGTCGGTTTTGTTTTGGGTTTTTTAGTTACTTCGGTTTGAAGACTTTGCGTTGTCTTACAGCTTGAAAATAGGATAACACTAAGTCCAAGTAATGCTAAAATTCTTTTCATAGCATCTCCATATACCTAAAAATGTCTTTTTTGAATTTAGAAATTTTGAGGGAGGTGAGCAATGAATATTAAGGAGATAGCAAAGAAAGCGAAGGAAGTTAGCTACAAACTTATAGATATTTCAACAGAAGTTAAAAACGAAACCTTAAAGACAGCGGCAAAGCTTATAGAGGAAAAGAAAGACTTAATAGCTAAAGAAAACGAAAAAGACCTAAAGTATGGAGAGGAAAAGGGACTTTCAAAAGCTATGCTTGATAGACTCCTTCTTAATGAAAAAAGAATAAAGGGAATGGTTCAAGTTCTCTTAGATGTTGCTTCATTAAATGATCCGGTTGGTGAAGTAATAAAGATGTGGACAAGACCTAACGGTTTAAAGATAGGGAAGATGAGAGTTCCTCTTGGAGTTGTTGGAATTATTTATGAGTCAAGACCGAATGTAACAGTTGAGGCTGCGTCTTTATGTATAAAAAGTTCAAACGCTGTAATTCTAAAAGGTGGTTCTGAAGCTATAAATTCCAACAGAGTTCTTGTAAACATCTTAAAAGAAGCAGCTTCTAAGTGTGGATTCCCAGAGGAAGCGATTTGTTTTGTAGATACTACCGATAGGGAAGTTGTTAAAGAAATGCTTTTGCTTGATGAGTACATAGATGTTGTTATCCCAAGAGGAGGAGAAGGACTTATAAGGTTTGTAGCTGAGAACGCAAGAATGCCTGTAATAAAACACTATAAGGGTGTCTGCCACGTTTACGTTGACGAGTTTGCAGATTTAGAAAAGGCTTGGAACATCTGCTTTAATGCAAAAGTTCAAAGACCTGGAGTCTGTAATGCTATGGAAACAATGCTAGTTCATAGCAGAATTGCTGATGCTTTTATGCCAACAATGGTTGAAATGTTTAAAAAGGCAAAAGTTGAACTAAGAGGATGTGAGAGATCTCGCCAGTATGCGCCAGACTACATAAAACCTGCAACAGAGGACGATTGGTATGCAGAATACCTTGACTTGATTTTAGCTGTTAAGGTTGTTGATTCTCTTGATGAGGCTATTAATCATATCAACACTTACGGTTCTCACCATAGTGATGCTATTGTTACAGAAAACTACACAAACGGAATGAAGTTCTTAAACAGAGTTGACTCTGCAGCTGTTTACATTAACGCTTCCACAAGATTTACAGACGGAAACGTTTTTGGACTTGGTGCAGAGATGGGAATTTCAACAGACAAAGTTCATGTTAGAGGTCCAATGGGGCTTGAAGACTTAACAATTCCTAAGTTTATTATTTTTGGAGATGGTCAAATAAGGGAATAACTTTTCCCCGCCCCGTGCGGGGTTTGTTATAATGTTAACTCTAAATTTTTTGTTCCTTGACAACTGAATAAGGGCAGGCATTTCGGGTAATTTTAAAGTTTTTAAGACGAAACAAGAGAATGTTTTAGAGAATATGATTTTATTTTGAAGTTCTGATAAATAAGTTATTGTTTTTCAATGGATTAAAAGGGGTTTGCTGATAAAGTTTGTGTTTCAATGTTTATTAGATTTATATATAAAACTTAAGTTTTGGAAGCCTTGAAAATCAATGCCTGAATTTTGCACCTGTTGAAATGCCCGCGAAAGTGAGCGGGATTGCGACTTAATGCCTTTGCTCATTTTCTTATCAGTCACTCCCAAGTTGAAATGCCCGCGAAAGTGAGCGGGATTGCGACTCATCACCATCAAATTGTATGAAATACACACTATCCGTTGAAATGCCCGCGAAAGTGAGCGGGATTGCGACTAAAAAGAAACAAAGAAAGAAAGGAATAAAACATCATCCAGTTGAAATGCCCGCGAAAGTGAGCGGGATTGCGACTCTCCTTCAGGAGATGTGATATATTCTTTTTCGTAATAACTTGTTGAAATGCCCGCGAAAGTGAGCGGGATTGCGACTCTCCCAAGCTTTATCTTCAGCGTTTTTGATAGCATCCTCTAATGTTTGTTGAAATGCCCGCGAAAGTGAGCGGGATTGCGACTCTCCCA
>JBDOLX010000074.1:0-11488 GCA_039832905.1 Desulfurobacteriaceae bacterium
CCCCCAAATTTTATTCGTGGATTTCTAAGGCATTAAAGAAGAAAGGAATTTCGTAAGCAGCAGATTCTGGAGAATCGGAAGCATGGACAGCGTTTCTTCCAACGTCTGTGCCGTATTTTTTCCTTATAGTTCCTTCAGCAGCTTTAGCTGGGTCTGTAGCTCCAATTATCTCTCTTACTCTTGCAATAGCATTCTCACCTTCAAGAACCATAGGCACACAAGGTCCGGAAGACATAAAGTCTGTAAGTTCATCATAAAATGGTCTATCCTTGTGAACGATGTAGAATTTCTTAGCTTGCTCTTTAGTGAGGTGAACCATCTTTATTGCAAGAAGTTTAAGGTCATTTTCTTGGAAAATCCTTATGATATCTCCTACAGCGTTCTTTTTAACAGCATCTGGCTTTACAATTACAAGTGTTCTTTCTACTGCCATTTTTTCCTCCTTGAGAGTTTAAATTTAACGAGAATTATACATTTTCCTTACTTCTTGCAGGTAGTTATGGGATAGCCTTGTAGGTTCGGGTATTCTGTACCCTCTGCATACACTTTTTATAACTTTTAAAGAATCTTTAAGAGTTATTAAGTTTCCAGGAGAGATAAAAACAGGTTTAACTTTGTTTTTCGTTCTTAGAACAAATCCAATATTCTCTTTGGTTTTAGGATCCAATATTGGTTCAAAACATCCTGCCTTTTCACAAGGATTTTTAAAGACACCATACAAAGGTTTTTTAGCACATCCAATTGTTGGTATCTTTAGAACTACCCCAAGGTGGGTTGCAATTCCCAGTCTTCTTGGATGGGCTATACCGTGACCGTCGACAATGACAATATCTGGCTTAATTTTGAGTTTCTTGTAAGCTTTTAGTAGAACAGGGACTTCTCTAAATGCTAAAAAACCCGGAAAGTAAGAAATTTTTACTTCACTAACTTCAAAAACTTTTTCAACTACTTTAAGATCTGGGTATGAAAAAACAACAAAAGCTCCTATTCCAAGAGTCGGCGTTCTGTAAGGATTGGTAAAAGTCAGATCACATCCAGCGATAAACTTTACATTTTCCAAATTTAAAGGTTTAAGGTTTACTTTTTCTCTTAAAATTGCTTGTGCTTTTTTGGCTTTATCTAAGGAGAACTTCAAGTGTCCGTCCTCGCTAAAAGCCATAGTCCAACGGCTAAGAACATAACTTGTGGGGCAAAGGCCGCGTAAATTGGAGGTAAGACTCCACTTTTTCCAAGATTTATAAAGAAGGATATTATTATCCACATGAGAACTGTAAGTCCTACTGCTACCCACAAAGTATATCCCTTTCTATTTCTTGGGTTGTACACTCCGAGGGGAATACCTATTAAAGCAACAATAATAGGTAAAAGCGGTATGGAAAACTTTGTGTAAAAATCTACTAAGTAGTTCCTTGCATCGTAACCAATTCTTTCCATTTGCTTTATTATTTTATAAAGAGAAAAAGCGTTGATTGTATCAGACTCTATACGCTTAAGGATGAGATCTTTTTTGTCTATTCCTAGTTTTATTTTTCTTTCTTTAAAGGACTTAGTTTCAAATTTTGTTAACTCTCTTTCAAAGCCTTTTTCCAACTTCCAAATACCATTCTCAATGTATTTAGCATACATTGCATCTATTCGTTTTGATGGAATAAACTCTTTATTAAGGAAGAAAATAGATATTTTTTCAGCTATAAAAGATGACGGATTAAGTTTTCCTATAAATACGAATGTGTTGGATTCATTTTTAAACCAGATGGAATTTCCTAAAAGTTTTAAATTCTTCTTTTTTTTAACCTTATACTTAATTTCTTTAGAAAGATAAGTGGTTTTGGGGACAACAAGCTCGTTAACTGAAAAAGAACAGAGAGATATCAAAGCTGAAAAAATCAGTATTGGCACTGAGACTCTGTATATGCTTATTCCCAAGGCTTTTATCACAGTTAGTTCCCTTGAAGCGGAAAGGTTTGAGAGGACAGTTATCACAGATATCAAGACGGCAATTGGGATTAACCTTACAAGGTAGAGAGGAATCCTGTAAAGTACGTACATTATTCCCTGTTTTGTTCCCAGTTCTATGTTGCTAACAAAGTCAATCATAAAGAAAAGAACAAGGAATACCAAAAGAGTTAGAGAAAAATATTTAAGAGTTTCTGTGAAAATGTACCTGTCCAGTATTTTTACCATCTTCCACCAACTGAAAGTTTTCCTCTCTCTTTAACTACGAAGCTGTAAAGGAAAATTCCGAATACTAGAAGTAAAACATCTGGTAGTAAAAGAAGGAGGAAAAATCCGGTCTGAAGAGCTATTTTTTCCGCTACTGTATAGAGAATATAATAAATAACCATTATAAGAAGGCCTGCTACTATTCCAAGTCCTAAAGAACCTCTAGGAATAAGAAGGCTTACTGAAAATGCCAAGATTCCCATAAAGAAAGGAACAACAGCAAGTCCTAGTCTTTTGAAAAGCTCAACTTTTGCTTTTAAGGACTTACTGGACATTAGAACAGGTAGAGTTTTATACTTGGGGGCTTCAAACTTTTCTCTTTCCTTGAATCTATAAAGCTTTATTGTGTAATTTTTAAACTCCAGAACTCTTAAGTTTTTTAAGTTTTCCCATTTTAAAACTTGAGCAGTTCCATCTTGAATATCTAAGAATACAGTATTATCCTTTGTTCTTAAGATTCCTTTCTTAGCAAAGATTGTCATTAGTTCCTCTTTCTTTACCAGTGAAACCATAAAGTTCTCTAAGTATCCTCTTTGAGGATAAACTTTTTCAGCGTAAAAAGTTACGCCAGGAAAGTTAGAAACGAAACTTTTTGAAGATATACTTAGAGTAATCTTCTTCTTTACAAGTTCTTCGACTTCCTTTTTCATTGCAATATTACTTTTGGGCATCATAAACATTAGAGAGTAAAAGGAAAAAATAGAAAGAAGAACTCCTAAAGCGAAAACAGGTTTAGAAAGATCCTTTGCACTAACACCGCACGACTTTAAGGCAACAAGTTCGTTATTATTTTCAAGTTGGATAAAAACAATTAGAACGGCTAAGATAAACGACATAGGAATTGTTATTCCAAAAATATTTGGTACTCCTTTTATAAGGACAGATAGAAAATCAAATATGGATATTCCTTGTCCCAAAACCGTTTTGGCGATTGCTGAAGCTCTATCCATTAAGACAACAAAAATGAAAAGTCCTAAGGTAAAGAAAAAGACCCTTAATATCTCGAACGTAATATAGCGATGAATGATTTTTATTTTCATTTCACCTTTTTAATGTGCTTATACCAGTCAACTACAACGGCACTTGCTATAAAGATAGAAGAGTAAGTACCAACAATTATTCCAACAAGAAGAATAAAAGCAAAGTTGTTTATTATCCCACCACCAAAAAGATAAAGGCATAAAACGACAAAAAGGGTGGTTAAAGAAGTAATTACTGTTCTTGAAAGGGTTTGATTTATACTCTCGTTTACGATTTCTTCGAAAGGTTTACTCCTGAGTAGAACTTTCATGTTTTCTCTAATTCTGTCATAAACTACGATAGTATCGTTAATGGAGTAACCTATTACTGTTAAAAGTGCAGCAATTACTGGAAGGCTGAATTCCCTACCTGATACCATAAATATTCCTGTTGTTGCAAGGGTATCGTGGATAAGGGCCAAAATAGCACCAAAGGCAAATATCGGTTCAAATCTAAAAGCAACGTAAACAAGAATACCTATAAGTGCGTAAATGAGAGCCATAATTCCCTTTTCTCTAAGTTCTTTCCCTACTGTTGGGCCTATCATCTCAACTCTTCTTATTTCTATACTGTCCTTGAAAGTTTTCCTTAGGGTCTCTTTTAAAGTTTCTGTTGTTTTATTGGGGTCTTCCTTGATAGGGGCTTTTATCAGAAATTCATTTTTGTTTTCTATGTTTTGAACAACAACTCCTTTGATTATTCCACTTAACGAATTCCTCAAAGTTTCTGTGCCTACGCCATCTTCATCTATCTTAACTTGAATTAATACTCCACCGGTAAAGTCTATTCCAAACTTTGCTCCTTTAATAAATGCGCCGTAAATCCAAGAACCGAGAATTAAAGCTAAAGAAAGTAGGTATGCTATGTGTCTTTTTCCTACAAAGTTAATCTTTCTTTCCATTTAATTTCTCCTACACACTAAATAGTTTTGGTTTCTTCTTAACAACAATATCAAGGAGAACTTTGGTAACAAAAACGGCGGTAAACATACTAGAGAGAATTCCTAAGGAAAGGATTACAGCAAAACCTTTTATTGGTCCTGTTCCGAACTGGAACAAAACTGCAGCAGCTATTAAGGTTGTTATGTTTGCGTCAACAATGGTTCCCCACGCTTTTGAAAAACCTGCTTCTACCGATGAGAAGATGTTTCTACCCTTTCTTAACTCTTCTCTAATCCTTTCAAAGATTATGACGTTTGCGTCAACAGCCATACCAATAGTAAGGATAAAACCTGCTATTCCAGGCAAAGTTAAAGTGGCATTAAGTAGGCAAAGCATGGACCATAAAATTGCCACATTCATTAAGAGGGCAAGGTCGGCAATAACGCCAGACAACTTGTAGTAAACAATCATAAAAAGCATAACCAAAATAAGACCAGCTATTCCTGCCTTTAGTCCTTTCTCTATAGACTCTTTTCCGAGTGATGGTCCAACAGTAGTTTCTTCAATTATTGTTACAGGTGCAGGAAGAGCACCAGCTCTTAAAACTATCGAGAGATCTTTAGCCTCTTGATAAGAAAACTGACCTGTAATCTGTCCTCTTGCTCCAATTGAAGAGCGGATAACTGGTGCAGATTGAACTTTATCGTCAAGAACTATTGCAAGTCTTGTTCCCACGTGTTTTGATGTGTATTCTTTAAAAATTCTTGCTCCTTCGGAATTAAGTTCAAAACTTACAGCTGGCATTCCGTATTCGTCCATGCTTGGATAGGCGTCTTTTAGATAAGCCCCTGTAAGAATTGGTTCCCTTTTAACAATAAAGAAACGATAACCAACTACTTTTCCAGATTTGTCCTTTATTTCTTGGAGAAGGACTTCTTCATCATCTGGTAGTTTTGCTCCACTTTCTTTAATGATTTCCCTTAATGTTTCAGGAGAAAGCTTTGAGATCTTTTTTGGCAGGAACTAGTCCTCCAAACTTAGTTATCACTTCACTTAAAGAGTCTGCTACATCAACCACCTCTTTAAACTCTAACCTTGCAACCTTTCCGATTACTTTCTTTGCCCTTTCTGGATCTTTTATTCCAGGAAGTTCAACAATTATTCTATCTTTACCATTTCTTACTATTACAGGCTCTGCTACTCCAAGCTGGTCAACCCTATTTCTTATCGTTTCAAGGGCTTGTTCGCAAAGTCTATCTATCTCTCCTGAAATAAAAGACGACTTTAAGGAAAGAACAATTTTTTCACCATTAGCTTTTAAATCGAACATTCGTTGATAGTATTCCTCTATCAAAGAACGGACTTTAGCAATGTCGTTTTTGTCAAGAAGAGTGATCTCTATCTTTTTACCTTTCCTTTGGACTTCTATGAAAGGTATACTTTCTTTTTGAAGAATGTTCTTTATCTCTCTCAAGGCAGTAGATACTTCGTTTTCTAATGCCTTCTCAGCGTCTACTTGAAGAACTAGGTGAGTTCCTCCCTGTAAATCAAGCCCGAGAGTAATAGGTTTAGTAAGAATTGTATAAACGGAACCTATAAGGGCAAGCAGGACAATCGCTATTCTTAATTTCAGACTTTTCATTCTCTGCTCCTAAAGATTTGTATCGTTTATCTTTAGCCTAAAGTGAAAACCAAGTTTTTCTGTTGCTTTCCTACACATTTCCATGCGAGGTTGGAAAATACTAAAGTAGTCAAGAACATTGGAAATATCAGTATCTATCTTTAAAACAAGACGTATTATACGATTTTCTTTTTCTATTTCTAAGTCGCTATAAAGGACTGCGTAATTTACCCTGTCGTGGATATCTTCATAAATGGTCTTTTCATCTCTCACACGACTTCTATGAACGTGGGATTTATCAGCTATAACAACCGCAGCTGCGACTTCGGTAACTGGCATTTCCGTTTCTGCTTCATGATTTCCTATTGCATACATTATTTCAGTTAGGTCATCATCTAAAAACCCCTTTCCTTTTAAAAGGGTGTAGGCAAGGAAAGCTCCATTTTGCGCATGGTCATGACGGGAAATAACGTTTCCTATATCGTGAAGAAGCCCTGCTATTCCTGCAAGTTCTGCTTTTCTTTTATCCCCCATGATTTCTAATAAAACAAACCTTGCTTTCTCCGCTACCCAAACTGCATGTCTAATCCCGTGATCTGTATATCCCATTTCTTTCAAGAAATAGTCAGCCCTATTGATTATTGATGTAATAAAGGATTTTTTTATCTTTTAAAAGTTCTTTGTAAGTGGGGAACTCTAAATCTGTTTCCATTCTTAGAACCTCACGCTTACATCTCCAGAAAACAGTCTTTTTATATTTCCTTCTTCATCTTCGACAATAAGGTAACCGTTTTGATCAATCCCAAGAGCTCTTGCTTTGAAACTACCCTCTTGGTTGTGAACGGCAATCTCCTTTCCTATTAAAGGACAGTTTTGCTCGAACTCTTTTACATTAAACTGTCCAGTTGAAAGTTTATTATAGTAGCTGTTAATTTCTGCTATAAGACTTTTAATCAATTGATCTCTATTGAAACTTATTCTTTCTATCTTTAAGGAAGTGGCTGGTACAGGAAAATCGGAAAGTTCTTCTTCCGAATAGGAAAGATTTATTCCAATACCAACAATCAGTCTATCTCTTAAGAGTTCAGGAAGAATACCAGCAATCTTCTTTCCGTTTATGTAAATATCATTGGGCCACTTTAGGTAAAAATCTTCTTTAAAGCTTTTGAGGGTATTAAGAACAGCAACTCCAAAAGCAAGACTTGAAAGGGAAATAACAGAAGGAGAAAGAGGAGGATACATGAACGAGATGTAGAGTCCTTTATCTTTCAGGGATAGCCAGTTCTTCCCTCTTCTACCTTTACCACCGGTTTGCTTTCTTGCAATAACACAAAAGCCTTCTCTGAAATCTATTCTTTTTAAGTATTCGTTGGTTGAATCTACTTCTTCTAACTCCACTAACTCCATAGTTTAAACTAGTCCTCTATCCACCTCAATATTTTGATATCAGCAGTTGTTAAACTAGAGAAGCTACTTACAATAGAACAATATACGCTTTTTATAAAACCTGTAGTAGAATCACATAGATCTTTCATTTCATCAAGAGTCAATCCTGAAGGAACTCCGTTACCTTCATAAGAGAAGTTGGCAATGCTAATATCTCCATCTACAAAGAGTGCCATATTTAAATCACCAGACCAGTTTTGGAAGTCAAATCCTCCTTTTTTGCTCTTTATCCCCTTAGTTGACCAAACAAGGACATTGTAAGCATCATTTCCAGAATAATCAATAATGTCTCCTCCAACGTTTATTAGCTCACGGGCTAAGACTAAGAAGTTTGATTCCCCTTCTCCCAAATCTCCATAGTTTACGCTAATTAGATCATGCTTTCCTTTTGTCTCTATACTTTTTTCACTGTAGATAACTACGTTTGTCCCGTTACCGTTCAAGTTCATGTTGGATATATTAATGCCCTTATCAACTTTTACTGTTTCTCCTCCTAAAATTTCTACGTTTACATCTCCCTCACCACCAAAAGATTCAAGATTTAATTCCTTTAGATTGACAGCCTTTCCTGAAACTGTTTTTATATTGATATCCCCATCTGTATCAAATGACTGAAACGTTATATGTTTCGCTGAAAGATTTTCACTGGACTGAAGGATAATATTAAGATCACCGTCTGCTTGTAAGCTTGTATAGTCTACCTGATGAACATTCAGAGTTTTACCAGCCACCATTTCTAAAGTAGCATCACTATCGGCATCCAAGTTTCCGACAAAAGCTGTTCCCATAACATTAATATCATCGTTCGCCTTCAAAGAAAGATTTATGTCGTCATCGCTTTTAAGTCTACTTATAGTCATTCCCCCATTTACGATAATGTCATTTTCTGCGTTAATGGAAATAGTTGGAGACTCTGGAATTTCTGCAAAGTCCCTTATATCAATAGATCCATTTATTTTTACGGATTTTTCAGAATCAATCTCTAACTTCATTCCTCCATTTTCAATACTAATTCCTTGGGCGTTAACTCCTCCATTTATGATAACGTCTTCCCCTCCGACTAAGGAAATTGATAAGTCTCCGTTCTTTACAGTTACAGGCTTTAAGTTTACTCCATTGTCAACTTCTATTTTTCCACTAGAAATAAAGTTTAGGTTCAATGTATCGTACTGAATCTGGTTATCGACTGTTAAACCATCAGCTATTACTATCTTCTCTTTTGCGTAAAATGTAAGATTTACATTTGAAGGCCACTTCCAAGAGCTACCTATTGTTCCTTTAACCTCAAGAGCCTTTGAAGAACAAATAACAGGATTTGTTGAAAGATTAACAGTACTGAGATTACAGTTTTTTAATGTTGCTGTACCATCATTGTTTATAGTTACTACAGCAGTATCTTTACACTCAACATCACAAGAAGGTGGAGGATTAACTTCTACTGAAGTAACCGTTGATGGAGGAGGAGTAAAGGGAACGTCGGAAAAAGATGGTAAATCTCCATTGCTGACGAAGTTAAAACCTGCATTTTCAAGTATTGACATTGCAGCAGTTCCCGTTTTCCCGTTAACACTTAAACTACCATCCAGTCCCATATCAGCTTGCCACTTTGGTGACCATGAAGCGTGACTAAAGTTTTTAATACTTAGATTACCATTTATGGTAAATGGAGCTAGACTTGATCCTGTTATAGCGACAACTTTTATTGTTCTCACAGCATCTTTATACTTTCCAACTGATACTATTTCACAGTTTCCTCCTGTATCCGTTGCAGTTACAGTGTAATTACCATCACTTACATTGCCATTTAAGGTCCAACCACAGGACTTCGTTTTCTTATACTTTGTTAGAGCTAATTCCATACCACTTTCTGCAATTTTTAAAGCTTTTTTTGCAGTAACCGTATCTTTAGTAACTTCCGTCTCCTTTCGAAGAACAGACATTGATGTGATAGCCCCTAGGGACAAGAGGAGAGAGATAACCAGAACTCCTATTAGAACGTAACCCTTTTTCACTGTTGACCTCTATATTAAGGTTATTAATTACAGTTCCTACAGACTATAAGAATTTTCAAATGAAAAAGCTTTTCCCTTTATCTCCCCTACAATCTTATAATTTATAACTTTAGTAGTTCCATTGTAAGAAACCTCAAACTCACTTACCTTAACTTTATCTTCATCAAAAAGAGGAGCTGAGGCGAAGCTACCGTCTGCTTTTTCATCTACCTTTCTTATGAGCTTGCCATCTTCCAGTTCATAGTAAATTATATAGCTACAATCATCGCCGGGAGAGAAATTTTTTAACTCACATGAAGGGTCAGAAAAGTCAACATATCTTATACTGAGTTCCTTATCTGAACTGTCCCACTCTATCGGAGGATAAGTTGTCTTGTCTGCTATTCCATAACCAGCTTTTGTTAAGTCAGATTCTATAAGTTCAACTGCTTGAAGAATAGAAGTTCTTTCTCTCATAGTGGAAACTTCGCTAAAAAGGGACTTAAATCCTGAAGAGAAAAAGTAAAGTCCACCTAGTATGACTAAAAGTCCAATAGCAGCTACTATCAATAATTCAAGAATGGAAAAACCTTTTCTAACCATTACCAGTTCCCTTTTAACCTTTGCAATGTTACATTACCTTCGTAGTCCTCAACAGCGAATTTTGATATTACCTCTATTTGTTTGGTATCTGCATCTATGTCAGTAACGATATAAGTTAAATTGTCGCTACCTGCGAAATCTTGGCAGCACGTTCCTGGATCGGATTTACAAGGGTGTGTTCCACTTGTCAAACAAGCGCTTGAGAATGAAAAGGAAGATAAATAGTTAAGTAATTTTTCTGCCTTGTATACTGCCATCTCTCTAGCTGCATTTATCTTTTCGTACTTAGTTCCGACTAATAAAACAGGAAGAATTCCTATTAGTAGTAACATGAGTATTGCCATTGCAATTACCACTTCCAAAATAGTAAATGCTTTTTCCTTTAGTTTCATTTAAGCTTCTCCAATTGAATTCTTCCACTTATTTTACTGACAGTTATACTATATTCAGTTTTGTATCCTTCTATTTCTATTGTAGTATTAACATTTGGTAATCCATTTCTTTTGAAAGTTATTTCCGATTCGTTGGAAGAAATAGAAAGTCCATCAGGAACTTTTTCTTCCCAGAGCTTTTTCGTTGTAGGAGCATAGATCTCATAACTTGAGGAATTAATAACAACTTTGCTTTCCCCCAATTTATAAGCTAAACTTCTCGCCTTTTGTAAATCCATAACTAGTTTTTCAGCAAAGTTTTTAACCTTTAAACTTCCACTCCATTTAGTAATACTTGACGCTGCTACTAATGCAAGAAGAGAAACTATTAAAAGAATGGCTAATGTTTCTATTAACGAAATAGCTTTTCTCATTATTTTCCCCGGTATATCCCTCCTACGAAGTATAATATTATCATCTTTTCTTTCAAAACTCATAAAGAGAGGTAGGAATGCATCCAAAGTCTTATCCTATCTGGCATCCTTGTACCCAAATGAAAGATCACGAAAAATACCCCTTAATAAGGATTGTCAAGGGAAAAGGTATTTACCTATACGACGATAAAGGAAACAGCTACATAGACGCGATTTCCTCTTGGTGGGTAAACCTTTTTGGTCACTCAAACGAAAGACTAAATAGAGCCTTGAAAGAACAAGTTGAAAAACTTGAACACGTAATATTTGCAAACTTTGTTCATGAACCAGCTTTGGAGCTCGTAGAAAGACTTTTAAAAATCGTTCCTAAACCTCTTTCAAAAGTATTTTTTGCAGATAACGGTTCAAGTGCTATAGAAGTTGCAATGAAAATGAGTTTTGGATACTTCAAAAATAAAGGAAAGATAAAAAACAAATTTGTCTATCTTGATAGTGGTTACCACGGAGAAACTCTCGGGGCTTTATCTGTTTGTGGTGAGGAACTTTACAGCGAAATGTACAAAGAAATAATGATAGAAAACATTAAAGTAAAAGGGCCTGATTGTTTTAGATGTCCATATGGAAAAACAAGAGAAACTTGTGATGCAGAGTGTTTTGAGCATATGGAAAAAGCATTACTCGAGAATAAAGATAAAGTTTGTGCTGTTCTAATAGAGCCTATCGTTCAGTGTGCAGGTGGATTTAAGATCTACCCTCCAAAGTATCTTAAAAAGCTTAGAGAACTTACTAAAGAACTTGACATACATCTAATAGCTGATGAGATAGCTGTTGGATTTGGAAGAACTGGAAAGATGTTTGCCTGCGAGCACGCGAGTATCGCTCCAGACTTTATGACCTT
>JBDOLX010000074.1:11498-14653 GCA_039832905.1 Desulfurobacteriaceae bacterium
ATCAAAAGGGCTAACTGGAGGATATTTACCTTTATCAGTTGTACTAACTACTGATGAAATTTACGACGCTTTTTATGATGACTACGTTTCCTTAAAAGCTTTCTTACATTCCCATAGTTACACCGGAAATCCTTTAGCGTGCAGAGTAGCTGTAGAGGTTTTAAAGATTTTCGAAGAGGAAAATATTTTAGAGAAGAACAAAGAAAAGTACTCCTATTTACAACAAAGAGTAAAGGAAGCATTCGAGGATTATAGCTTTTGTGGAGAGGTTAGATATAAGGGTTTCATTGTTGCTGTAGAACTGGTAAAAGACAGAAAAACAAAAGAACCTTTTGACTGGAGAAAAAGAATAGGTTTTCAAATTTATAGAAAAGCTTTAGAGAAAGGAGCATTACTTAGAAATTTAGGAGATGTAATTTACTTTATGCCTCCTTATGTAATAACGAAAGAGGAAATAGACAAACTTGTTGATATAGCAATAAATTCAACTAAGGAGGTTTTAAATATGATATAATAATGTGCAAACTAAAATTAGGGGATACTGTGTATTATGAAGAAAGAAAGAAAGGTTTTACTCTTGTTGAGCTCCTTATTGTTATAGTTATAACTATTTTAGTTGTTACTATCGGTTTTAAAGCATTAACGGAGCAAGAAGCTAAGAACAGCGTTTTTAACGCTGCCAATGAAATAAAAATAGCGTTTGTTAGAGCACAGTCATTTGCATTTAAGAAAGGAAAAGCTGAAGTTATTTTTGATGTTGATAAATTACAGGTTGTAGACCAAGATGGAAATATTCTTTATGAACTAAAGTATCCCAACGGTATTTCCATATCTCCATCTCTAAATAAAATAATATTCAACAGAAGCAAACTTCCATCCAGTAACCTATCAGTTGTAGTGAAAAAGGGAAATTATGTTTGTGATGTAGATCTTTCACTTGTGAGTGGCAAAACCTCTTTGGAGTGTAATTGGTGATGAGAAGGGAGGGCTTTTCAATTTTAGAAGTTGTAATTTCTATGGCAATTTTACTAATTGTGTTTTTAGGAATTGTTCCAATGCTTTTTTTAAGTAAAAAAGTTCAAGTTGTTTCAAGGGAAAGGCAGAAAGCAGCAATACTCGGTGAAACGCTGATTAACAAGCTTGCCTCTCTTAGTTTTAACGATACCTGTTTGGAGAATGGAACTGTTGAAAGCTGTAAAAACAGCGACTGTTGTTTTGAACTGAAAGGTAATAATGAAATTTCTTACTCTGTTATGCAACTTGATAACAATACAAAGATCATAAAAGTTGAAGTTGATTATGGAAACAACTTTAAACTTGAATTTGAAAGGATTAAGGGGAACCTATGATGGTGGGTAGAGGTGGATTTACAATTATGGAACTTTTAATAGTAACATTGGTGGGAATGCTTGTTTTGATAGGGGGACTAACATTTTTTTCTGAAAGTTATAAACAAATTTCAAAAAACACTCAAGATATAAAAAGCCATATTAGTATTGATAATGTTATTGACCTACTTGTATCTGATTTAAAAAAGGCTGGGTATGGTATTGCCGATAAAACTACATACCCTCCTGTTGAATGGGATGAAGATAACAAGACTTTAACGATAAGATACGTTGATTATGATAAAGATGGATGTGAAAGTGCCAATTTTACGATTGGAAATGACTGTTCTTATGAAGTAAAGTATGTTCTTAAGAACCAAAACCTTGAAAGAGTTTTAGATAAAGGGGCGGATGGAGAAGGAAGCGGTGCGTACCTTCTGGACTCTCAAAAATTAAAGATTGAAGATTTTGAAGTTCAATATGATCCAACTACAAAAACAATTACATTTAAGATTGTTCCTGAGGATACTCTTTGTAAGAAAAAAGAAGAATACATTGAAACTGTTGAATGTCTAAACTGCAATTAGAGGGTGCAAAGGATGAAAGAAAGGAAGGGGTATATTCTGATAGGTGTTCTTGGAGTAGTTGTCCTTTTATCCCTGGGAGCATCTATCCTCACAAAGTTTACTCAAACAGAAACAAATGTGACTGCAGATTCTCTTTATTCTCGAAAAGCTTATGAGATTGCAAGAAGTGGAATTGAACTTGGACTCTTAAAGTATAAAAATGAAAAAACTTGTGGATGGAAAATAGAGAAAGACTTTAACGGTGGAAAGTTTGTTGTTGAATCTTCAGGAGATTCTAAGGGATGCAAGATTGTTTCTTATGGATACTACAGGGATGCTGTAAGAAAAATTGAAGTTGGTTCTGAAATTAAAGAACTTTCTGCGTTTGTTGTCGGTGGAAACTTAAGACTCTTTGACTCTTTAAGTTTTTCACCACAAATTGAAGATGCCGACTTTTCAATCGGTGGAAGTGTTTATGTCGATGGACTACTTGATGAAGATGCCATTGATGAGTTAAAAGACCAAGGATTTAAAGTCTCGAAATCTATAGGAGAGTATCCTACATTTCCTACTATAGTTTATCCAACATACAACAGAACTGCACCATCTTATACGGTAAAACCGCTACCGGAAGTTCCTCCACCAACGACTTGTGATATAACAATAGAAGAAAACAAATATTATATCTCCAACATAAAATCTGACGGAACGTTGATCTTACTCAATAGATACGATGGAAGCTACGAGTATAAGAGTTTAAAGGGAGTCAAGACAATCTGTGGTGATGGTTCAGATGAACTTATAATTTTAGATGGAACTATAAGTTCTGCATGGTTAAAGAATGGAAATTTAGAGTTGACAATATATTCACCCTCGGAGTTAACAGTTCAAAACCTTAAAGTTGACTATGGTTATTATCCAAAATCCGACTTAAAATTAATTTCCGATAAAAAAGTATCTATAAACACTTTTTCCATCCCTTCTATTTCTATTGGGGACGATTTTAACTTTACAGTTTATGCTCCTTCCGTAGCTGCAATGGATATTACAATTCAAGCAGTAAATCCTCAAGGAGACTTTAATATTAACCTGTTTGGAAGAGACAGCATTGGCATATCTGAGTTTAGTATTGAAAATGTCAATACACAACACAAGTTAAACTTTTATGCCAATAGTAACGACGTAGAGATTGGTACTTTAAACTTTGAAGGAGCTGCGCCACAAGAGGAATTTAACATTGACTTAGAAGGAAATAAGGTTG
>JBDOLX010000075.1 GCA_039832905.1 Desulfurobacteriaceae bacterium
GGTTCTATCTTATCTACTTCATCAACGTTTTTAAGTCTAAAGGCTTTTATTACTCTGTTTGATCCTATGTATTCACAATCTTCTGGTGTTTCGTCTCCGTGGAGTTGGGCAAAATCAAGGTGGGCATAGCTAAGTATCTCCAAAACGTTTCTTGGGTCTTCATTTACAAATACCCCAACTTTTAATACAAAAGGTGGAAGTTGAGAGGTTATTTTCCTTATATCCTTAGCCTTTATAAATCTTTTACTTTTAGGATATAGAATAAAACCTAAAACGTCTGCTCCAAATTCACAGGCCATGGTGGCATCTTCAAGGTTTGTTATTCCACATATTTTTACTTTTGTCATTCCGACCTCCTTTTTTAGCTTTTTCTAAAATTTCGTTCTAGAAAGGAAAGAATATCACTTAAACCACTTTTTGTAATTAATTCCTATGGCTAAGTTATCTTTTCTCAGTTCGCTTAAACCGGTAGAGAGATTTAGTTGAAAAAGAAGATTATCCTTTCCAAAGATGCTTTTACCAAAACCTACGGTGGTGATTCCACCAAAACCATAGGCTTGATTGTAGAAAACAACTCCTTCGAAGAAAGGTTTAAGTTTCTTATGAGGTTTATCTTTACTGCTTACGCCAATTGAAACCTTTGCTCCAACCTGAAAATAACTATCAGGAAGTAATCTTTGATTATCTTGTTCTCTAAACCTGTTGGCTTCCAGAAATTCTCCTAAGGCTATATCAGGATATTGGAACCTTAAGTAGTAGTTAACTTCTGCAGAAAGTTTTTCACCATACCCTACGACTTCTCCACTAAAAAGTGAAAACTTTTTCTTTCCATAAATGGAACTTAATCGAAGTCTATTTAATGCTGGATAAGTTATTGAAACTAGAAATTCATCCTTCTTTCCTTCCCAGAAAAGATGGTCGGTTTCGGTGGCAGAAAAGTTTTTTCTTACAAGTAAAGATAAGTTCCTTCCTTCTAATGAAGTTTCTATACTTTCTACTTTATCTTTGGTTTTTAAAATTCCGCCAGAAACTTTCAGCTTTCCTATGGATAATTCTTTTTCGAGGAAGACCAATCCAAAAATATGGTTGTAGGAATAAGATGAAGGGAAAACTTTTTCGTAGGATAGACCGATCTTAAAATCCTTTCTAAGAGCAAAGAGTAAATTTTCGGATACTTTTAAATAATTAGAGTTTTCTCTGCTTTCAAAACTAATCCCGGTAGATGAGAAATTAGCTTCTTTCATAAATAAGTTTTGTAAGTTCTGATAGATACTTACGTTTTCTCTATTTTCTTCTAAAGCCCTAAAAGCTAAATGAAAAGCCTTTTCCGTTTCTCCTGCTTGGGAGAGAAAAGCTATTCTTCCCTCTATAGGTAAAACTTTCCTGTATTTTTCCTCAAGTTTTTTAAGGGAATAAAAATCTTTTCTCTTTTCTGCCAAGCTAAACTCTAACCAAAGTGGAAATTTTTCTCCTTTACGGTTTCTAAGAAACAGAAGTTTTTCTATCTGATTATTTTTTGCAAGGAAAGAAAGATAAAGTTCTCTATAAACATCTTGTGGTAGCCTTTTTTTGTATCTAGGAAGAACTTGTAGAAATTTTGAACCGTTTTCAAAGTACAGAGAAGTTCTTAGATAGTTTGTTAGAATGTTAACATCATTGTTATTTCCTCCTTTTACTTCTTCTTTGAGGGATTTATAAACTAAAAATCGTAGTTTTTTGGCTTCCTTTTTCCTTCCAATCAACTCTAGGACATCTGCCTTAAGAAGAGGATCAAGGTTCTTTACCTTATTGGATAAGAGTAAAGCTTTTTTCCCTTCTTGAAGGTAGATGTATGACAGAATAAAGGATTCTGGTATTAAGCTTTCTGCTTTCTGATACTTTTTAAGTGCTTTCTCCAGTTCTTCCACTTTATGGAGCTTCATAAGAAGGTATAGATATTCTGCTAGAAAATCCTTGTTCAGCTTTCTTTCTAAGGAACTTTTCAAAAAGTTTAAAGCTTTTAAAATCTGTCCTGTTTTTAACAAGGAAGTTACATAAGTGTACTCTATCCAAGTCTGTGAAAGAAGTTTCTTTTTTTCTTCTGTAGGAAGTTCTTCTATAAGCTTTATCACATCTTCCCATCTTTCAAGTCTGAAAGCCAAGTCAAAAAAATAAAAAAGAAAATTTAAGCTTTTGAATTTTTCATAGCCCTTTAAAGATAAGTCAAGTGCTTTTTCAGGAGAGTTTTGGGAAAGAAAGATAATTAAGCGTTCCCAATCTTCTTTTTTCGCCTTTCCGATTCTTGTTATTCTCTTGATAGCTTCGACGCTTGTTTTAAAATCTCCAAGTTCCCACGAAATATCTGCGAGGGTTCTCCAGAATAGATAGTTACTGTTCCCAGCTTTAGAAGAAAAATCTTTTAAAACCGAAAGAGCTTCTTTGTATTTCCTTTTTGAAATAAGTATATTCGAAAGTAGTAAGGCATCTTCAAGAGTTAACTTTCCTTCAGCTCTTAACTTAGAGAAAATTTCAAGTGCTTTCTGGGGCATTCCATAAAACCAGTAAAACTTAGCAAATTTCCGTAAAATTTTTGGAGAGTCAATATTTAGCTGTGATAAAAGTTCTATTCCTTTATCTATGTCCCCTGTTTGTTGGAATAACCCAAAAACCTCGTCTACAGAAAAATTTTTCAAGAATTCTTTAGGATTTTCTTTAGCTAGAGTTTCTAATGCATTTTGTGCTGTTTTAAAATCTCTTAAAGCTACTGCAAGTCTATAGATTTCTTTTAAAACTCTTTTGTCTTTTTGGATTCCGTAAAATTTTGTGTAAGCTCTTAGTGCTTCTTGTGGTTTTTGGACCCACAGTGAGATTTTGGCTAGTTCTCTCCACCAAAATGGAGAATTTGGGAAAAGTTCCGTTCCCTTCTTTGCCACCTTAAATGCGTCATAAAGTTTGCTATTTTCAAGAAGTATCTTCAAGGATAATCTTAAAATTTTCTCTCTAAGGTTTAATTTCTCCCTTCTAAGTTTTTTTATTGATGTAGGAACTATTGAGTAATCTTTTACTCTAAATTCTTTTAAGAAATTCTCCTTCCCTTTCAAGTCATTAATCGTAGGTGCAACAAAAATTCTGACTGTCCAAAATCCTTTATCCGTTCTATACAGGAAGGATTTTTCTCTAAGCTGAATTGGAAGAGTCCTAAGATAGTTTTCTGCCATGTTTTTTTTGGGAAAGGTTCCAAGTTGAAAAGAGTAATAAATATCCTTAGCATATGCACTACTAAATAAAGAGATTAATAATGCAAATCCCAAAAATTTTTTCCTACTTTTCATTATTCATTCCGTATATTGAGAAAGCTTTTTTCGCAAAAGTCACGGCCAGGTTTCTATTTCCAATGGCGCGAACAGTATTTAAAAGAAAGACAGCCATTTCAGGGTCATCCAGAAACTTTAATCCGTAAACTCTAAGCAAGTAAGCCACTACTCCCTTTTTTCTTCCCCACATTGCTATTTCTACGGCTCTTTTAAAGTATTCTTTCTTCCCTGTCTTTCTAAATGCATAAAGAGCAATCTGTACTGCTTTATTGTAATCTTTTCGGGAGAGAGCCAAGTCAATAGCAGTTTTAACATTTTCGTAAGAAATAGGAAAGTTTCTTAGTAGAATCTCGCTGTAGTAGATGGCTTTGTCGTATCTTTTTAAATAGACAGCCAGTTTTATTCCTTCTCTCAAGAGTTCTTCTTTTTCTTTTTTTGACCTCGATAAGAAAATTAATTTGTCTATTGTTTCAAGAGCTTTTTTATAGGATCTGTTAGCAATTAAGAGTTTATAAAGTTCTTTATACCAACGTGTAGAATCTCTACTTAAATTAGCAAGTTTTTCAACAGTAATCAAAAGGGGTTTTCTGAAGCCTAGAGTTTTACACTTTTTATAGATTTCTAATAGAACCTCCTCGTCCTTAGCTTTTGGAAGTAACTTTAAAATTTCTTCTTCTGCTTCTTCTCTAGAAAGTATGCCTTTAGAAAGCTTTATCTCTATAACTTTTAGATAAAGGCGAACAATTTCGGGAAATAGATTCTTAGAACCTAATTTATCTGATAATAACCTCTTTAAAAGGCTGTTAGCTTCTTCTAAGTAGTCTAAATGGATATCTTTTTGGACAAGTGCTATTACAAGTTTAGGGTCGTAAGAAACCTTCAAAAGTCCTTTTAAATATATGCGTGATAAAAAGTAGTTATAGTCTTCCGGTAGGAAAAGAAACTTTTCCAATTCTCCCTTGGGAAAGAAAAAAATAGCTATAGCTAAAAAGGTCAATGTTACCAGAAAAATTTCCTTACCGGATAAGAAGTTAATCCTTGCAAAAAGCTTTAATCTTAGTAACTTCTCTTTCGTCTGCTTGGATGAATAGAAGATTTCCTTCTCTTCTCTCTTTTGAAGATCCAAAGACTTTGACATCACACCCCTTTATTCTTAGAGTAGCTTCTAGCGGAACG
>JBDOLX010000076.1 GCA_039832905.1 Desulfurobacteriaceae bacterium
ATTAGGATTTCTCCTCTTCTCACTAGCTCTCTGTTGTACTTCTTCCAGTCCCTGCTCATGTTAGGTATTTTACCTCATATCTCTTTTTTGGACACAGCAGAGGTAATGTCCAATCCAATAACTAGATTTGAATACGATTATTTAAATAGACATGAGTTAACCAAAGAAGAAATCGAAGAGTTATCAATCATAAATCAGGAAGGAAAATTTTATTTTCAAAAAGAAGGCGATAAGATTAAATTAAGTCAATACGTTGGTTTAATACTCTTATCAACTGGAAAAGTTATAGAAATTCTACCCAAAATCTATAGACACAATGAAGGAAACACAGAGATTTACCAAGCAAGGAAATTACTGACAATTCTGTTTTATGAATTTTTGGATTTAGCAAAAAGACCCTCATCGGGAGGAAGTTTTCATTCAGAAAAAACTGATTTCAACATTCCATTTCTTGAGATATTAATACTCATGGTTTTGAACTATATCGAGAAAAAGATCATTCAGCCAGGAATATACAAAGACTATTTAAGAAAGAAACTATCTTTGAGAAGTCTAAATGGAAAGTTATTACTATCGCAGACACTTTTAAAGTTCCCTTTTCAGAAAGACAGATTTGAGATAGAAAAAGAAGTTCTTACGAGTAATATTCTTATTAACCGTGTCTTATCAAGATTTGTAGAATTTGTAGCTGTAAAATTCAGCAACTCAAGAATAAAAAATCTCGCTGGAAGAATTTCCCTATACCTACGAAACATTGGTGTAGAAAGTTCAAAAAATATAGTAGAAGATTTAAAGAAAATTCATCTTAACAGGATGAATGACCACTATCAGCCAGTAATCCAATTTGCAAAATTCTTCTTCTCCGGAAACAACATAACCGGTTCACAAGGAAACTCTTTTGTTTTTCTCTATGATATGAACAAACTATTTGAAAAATTTGTAGCTTCCTCTTTATCAGGTTGTTTATCCCAAACCGAAGAAAAAATAGACGAAGATTTCTCCCTAAAACCTGATATTCTATGGCCATTAGAAAAAAGAAAACACATAGTCATAGACACCAAGTGGAAATTTCCTACTAATACTTCTTCGGAAAACAGAGGAGTTTCTCAATCTGATAGGTTTCAAGTCATTACATACATGTACGTTCTACCGGAAAGGAAAAATATAGAAATTCCCTTAGGAATTCTTCTTTATCCAGAGTTTCCTCCTCCCGGCAAGAAAGTCTGGGTTATTAGCAGACAAAAAAAGTTAGCAGCATTAGGACTTGGACTAAAAGAGCTAATCGAAGATGAGGTTTTCAGCAACGAGAAAAATCTTGATATACAAACAAGATACTTAAAAAAGAGAATACGAGAGAAAATAGAAAGAGAAATAGAAGCTATCCTAAGCTAAAAAATACCGTCTTCTTTTATTACACCACGAGGATCGAGGGAAAAATAGACATAAGCTTTCACTTCTTTCTTTTTCCCATTAACTGAAACAACTACAGGAACTAACTCTCTTTTATACCACTCAGGGTGTCCTTCTAACCTATCTATTTCTTTAAGAGTTTCTTTTGAAACCTCATAAACTTTACCTTTTATGGTAGAAACTTTCTCATTTTTTACAACAAAAGGTATTCTCGTAACGTACATAGCATATTTCTCTTTCGTTTCAGCTTTTCCAACAAATTTTTCATTCTGAAGAAAATGGTGATTCCAGAAACCTTTCTTTAAAGTTCCATAAACGAAAAGTAAATATTTTTTCTCTTCCATTTCTCCCCCTAAAAATACTTTCCAAACGATTTACAAATTATCAATAAACTCTCTATCACTTCCTCTCTAAACTCGGTTCTCAATTTTTTAGAAAGTTCAAGCTGAATAACATTGAATTTCTCCCCAAAAATATTCCTAAACTCTATAAGAGAAGGATGCCCTGAGTACTCTGGAACTTCACACTTTACCCTACTAGGTACTTTTTGCTTTTCTAAAAGAGAACTAAACATATCAACAAGCCAATCTCTTACTTCCTCAGAACAAACTCCTAAATGACATGTTCCAACTATTACATCACAACTGTGTCTTTCTGCATTTTCATCCTTAACACCATGAACAGCAACTAATAAAACGGGTTGAGTAACTCTTCCTCCATCTATACAACTAATATGTCGAAGGATATCTTCCATGCTTTTAAAGTGTTCTTTAATCGCTTTTCTTTGTAGATCCTGTGTTCCAAGTTCAGGAGAATAATCGATTCCCCTGTTTAAATCCGCTATCATTCTTGAAACTCTACTAATAACACCACCGACTCCGCACCTTAAGGCAACTCCAGAAACTATCGCACCAGTGTAGTATTCTCTTTTTGGACTCGCAGCATGAGGAGCATCCAATATAACTCTAAAAGAATTTTTAGGAAGAATAACATCAACAAATCTTCTTTCTTGGAACATAACAACACCTCCCTTTTTATTTTTTTAAACTACAATTCCAACCATTTACGGAATTCTTCTTCATATTTACGGGCATCTTCTCTAGCTTCACTAATTAGTTTTTCAAGATCTCGATACAATTTAGTATTCTTTGATTGTTCACAAATTTGTATAAACATTTCCGGAGTTATTCCTCTAACTAAAGAACCATTACCTTCACTATTAACAACAACAACACAAATTTCTTCTTCCTCTTCTTTCTCAGAGATCTCAAATTCTTCTATTAACTTAGCTATCTCTTCATAACCTAAAAATCTTGCTAACTTAGAAGGAGTTAAACCATGTTCATTTTCTATATTCTTATCTGCCCCTGAATCTAAAAGCAATTTAATAACTTCAAGATTTCCACAACTTACTGCTACATGTAAAGGAGTGTTTCCTTCAATATTGGTAGCATTTACCATACTAGGACAACGACTTAAGATGAACTTAACAATTTCAATATTTCCACTCTTAACAGCTACATGAAGAAGAGAATTTTCAAACTCATCACTTATCTCCATAATTGGATAAATATCCCAAAATGCTGAGAGAAAATCCTTATTTCCAGCTATTACAGCAAGATAGTGAGGAGGAACACCTCTTTTATTTAACAACCTCTTTTGCAATCTTCTCTTCTTCTTCTTCTCCTTTTCCTCAGAATATTCAAAAAGAAGATCCTCTATATCCTCAATACCTTCCAACTCTATTGAATCCCATAACTTCTCAAAAACAGAAGCTAAAAATGAACATACTTCCTTTTTTCCCACCAAAGCAGCAAGATGGAGTATCGTATTTCCATTTTCATTCTTACGGTAAAGTAAGGAAAATCTATAACGAATATCCTTTCCTCCCTTTTGGACAATAAAGACTTTCTTTAAACTCTCAAGATCATTCCTCTTTACAGCAGAAAAAGCTTCCTTAAGTATTTTCCACATACCATCCTCCTAAATAATTGTTTCTAAAAACTTCCTTATCCTTTTGTCAAAGACCTTTTCTCTAAGGTAAAATGTAAAAATAAAACAGGAACAAATTGTTCCTATTAAAGCTTTTAAAATAAAGAAAAACGTAAGGGGTAGTCGAGTATGAGCACAATTACAACATGGGTAGAAGTTGTTGAATGTAGAAATTGTGGACGTAAGGTTTTCTTTAAAAGAACTGGCTACAAGGGAATATACATTCCAAGAGTAGCCTTAGACGGTTTCTACCAAGAAATACTTGAAATCGCTTCGGTTGAACGTTGTCCTTTCTGCGGATATTGCAGTTCCAAAATAGGAAAAACTTTATTTAGAGGTGAGGAAAAAATTTCTATTGATATTGATCTTTCAATTTTCCTTGGAATAAAAACTGAAGAAAAGAAAGAGAAAACGAGAGAAGAAATCATTTCAGGAGTAGTTTATTCAAAAGAATATAGAAAACAACTTAATTCTAAAATCTTTCCTCAAGAAGCTAACCACTTTCTTTGTGCTTCATTAATAGATGAAAAATTAGGGGACTTTGCATCAGCTGGTCTCTATGCCCTTCAAGCAGCTTGGGTCTGTGAATCTTCAAATAGCAAATTAAAAAGTTTCACTACAAGAAAATGTAGAGAACGTGCCCTTTTCTTGCTTGAAAAGGCAAGAAAACGAAAAGAAGAGGGAGATACTTCACAGTCTTTTTGTGAGAATGATGAAGAAGAAATTTTATTACTCATTGATATAGCAAGAAGAGTAGAAAAATTTGAAAAAGCAGAAAAATTCCTAAGAAAACTACAAGAACTTCCAAACTTAAGTAAAAAATCAAAAGAAATCTTAGAGTTTCAAAAACATCTTGTAAGAATTCATGATAGTAAAGCGTACTCTACTACTGATGTAGAGAATTTTATCGACAAAGTTAAAAACGATCAAACTGGAGAAGTTCTAAAAAAAGCTATTTCTGTTCTTGAAGAACTTAAATCTGAAAAAAGATTAAATCGCAGTTATGAAGAAGAATTTACTGTTTTTAACGAACTTTCTTTTCTACTAAGAGAAGGAAAAATTTTCCTTACCGATAATAACTTTAAACTTCTTTTAGAGCTTGTAAATAAGATTGTAAAAAATGCTAAACATGAGAAGGAAAGTAAATGGGTAAGTCAAATAAAACAAGATTACATAGAATTTTTCTCATTTACTACAAGAGATAATATAGAATGCTTCTTTTGGACAGTAGATGAACAAGAAAACGATTACTTTTCCGTTGTAGAGCCTACAGCATCTATTGCCAGTTTTTTAACAACAGTAGCTGTTAGAGTTCCATCTGCTTTAAGGGAACTTTCCAAAGCAGAAGAAGTAATTGATGGTAGCACCTTTTTCTTAAGTTTATTCTATCTTCCTGTAAGAGGGAAGGTTTCTGATCCTCTTGGAAACACACCAGAAAAATTTAGAGAAATGATGGCAGTTTACATATTAGGATGTACACCATACTACGTTGCTACCAACTTCCGAAAAAAAGAAACTCTGAAATTAATGATTCAGGCCCTTTCTGAAATCTATCTATTTTTAGAAAATAAATATGCACTTCTTGACTTTATTTTTCGTAGAGTATTCTTTTATGAAATTTTTGACATGTTGAATAGTGAAAAAGAAAAGATATTTTTCGAAAAGTTATGGGAAGAAGCATTAGAGAAGAGATTAGAAATAAAAAAACAGAAAACTCCTTTAATATTATTTGATGGATTTCCCGGACTATTAGAAGATTTCCCCTCCCAAAAAAATTTTCGTTTTGCCCGTAAGTTTGATCTAGATGATTTTGAAAACCTTTTTAAACAATTTAAAAAAGCAAACTTTCTACCAGAAGCTTTTTTAAATACAGTAGTAAGGAGGAGACATGGTAAAAAAACAAAATCTAAAAGATTTAATTAGAGATCTAACTTTGCGTTTTCAAACGGTACACGAAAGTAAAGAAAAAATTTTAGAAAATGAATTTGTAGCTCTTGGTAAACTTGTAGAATTCATACGGGAGACAGGAGAGTATATTAACGACAGTACAAAAGAACTTTTGAAAGAGTTAATAAATGCTCTTATAAAACTTCAAGGAAAAGAAATTAACTTTTACAATAAAAAAGTTGAAGGATATTGGCTTTCTTATATGGAACCACCTGAGGAGTTTGTTCGTTATCCAGATGTTTCAGGACTTTCAACTGCAAGAGTAGTTGCGTTTCTAACAGTTTGTTTTTTAAAGATTCCCAATCTCTCTGTAGAAATACCAAACATGGTTGAATCTCTAAACCGAGGAATAAAGTTTATCGTAAGTGCATTTGGAGAAGGAGTAAAGAGCGCAATCATATCACCCCATCCAAGTTCTGATTGGGAAAGCTTTACAGACTCTCTGCTATTCATACTTACAAGAGGTCTTGTCCCTTTTTATATAGCTAAATCTAAAATCTACAAGAAATCCAAAGAGTTCAAAATCCTCCTTGAAATCTTTATAGAGGAAGTTCACAAACTTGAACAGGCTTACTACATTGATTACTTTAGAGCGTACGGTAAACTGCCACCTGAGCTTTCTTATCTTGAAACAGATCCAAGAATGAAAAGATTTTTAAGTCAATTACACAAATTCCTTTATCCAGAGAAGAAGTACTATGATGATGAATACAAAGAAGAAATAGCTAATAGGAAACTTAAAGTAGACAATTTCTCCATTAAAGAGCCGGAACTACTTAAGGAAATAAAAAGACAGTTCAGAGATGCTTGTTTTAGTATAGAAGCGTTTGAAAATAGATTTTAGTTTTTAAAAAACACAAACGGGCGACAAGCAGCGCGCCCGTTTTATCTTAGTTAATTATTCCCCTTGAGCAGCTAACTCTCTTTCAAGTTGGGCAACAGCCTTTGCTACTTTAGACTGTCTTCTTGCAGCTTCATTCTTATGGATAGCCCCTCTTGAAGCAGCCCTTTGAATCCACTTCATAGCTACTTTGAGTTGTTCTTTAGCTTTTTCAAGGTTCTTCTCAGCTACAGCCTCAAGAACCTTCTTAGCTTCTGTCTTCATCCTTCTCACATAGTATCTATTTCTTTCTCTTCTTTTAATATTTTGACGAAGTCTCTTTTTTGCAGATTTTTTATTTGGCATACCAAATCCTCCACCCAAAGTTTTTGCGATGTGAAAGTTTATAGCAATAAATTTCTAAAAGCAAGCTTTACACTCCCCAGCTCCAAGGATTGGAACTCTCTTCCTTTTTCGGAAGTCCAAGCTTGTCCCAGATCTTATCAATCTTCTCCTTAACTTCTTTGTCCATCTCTATATCAGGTGGCCAGTCTCTACTGAAACCTTCCGAAGCCCATTTTCTTGTTGCATCAACTCCCATCTTGCTTCCATAAAACGGAAGCGGAGAGGTGTGATCAAGAGCGTCAACAGGACCGTCTGTAAACATAATATCCCTTCTAGGATCAACGTTATTTCCCCATCTCCAGATTACCTCTCCGATATCGTGAACATTTGTGTCTTTATCAAAAATGACTATGTTCTTCGTAAAACTCATCTGTCCCATTCCCCAAAGGGCGGAAATCACCTTCCTTGCGTGTCCAGGATAACGTTTGTCTATGGAAATAAAAGCAAAGTTGTGGAATACCCCTTCAATAGGTAGGCTCATATCCACAATCTCGGGAAGCTGGGTTCTTAGAAGATAGAGGAAAATCCTTTCTGTAGCCTTTCCGATATAACAGTCTTCCATAGGGGGCTTCCCAACTATCGTTGCCGGGTAGATAGGATTTTTTCTATGTGTAATGCAAGTAATGTGAAAAACAGGATAGAAATCTGGCAGTGAATAGTATCCAGTATGGTCTCCAAACGGTCCTTCAAACCTAAGTTCTTCAGTATCCACATAACCTTCAAGGACTATCTCGGCGTTTGCCGGAACCTCCAAATCAACCGTTTCACACTTCACCATATCAACAGGTTTTCCTCTTAAAAACCCTGCAAAGACCATTTCATCTACATCTTCAGGCAAAGGAGCAGTAGCAGAGTAGATTACGGCCGGGTCGCATCCAATTGCGACGGCTACCGGAAACTTCTTTATTCCCATTCTTTTTGCTTTCAAAAAGTGCTTCGCACCAACTTTGTGCCAGTGCCAATGCATACCTGTTGTGTTCTTACTGTAAACGTGAAGTCTATACATTCCACAGTTTCTTTCTCCGGTTTCTGGGTCTTTCGTAAAAACAAGGGGAAGAGTAATGAACCTTCCACCATCCCTTGGCCAACAGAAAAGGATTGGAAACTTTGATAAGTCAGGCTCATCCATTACTATTTCTTTACACGGAGCTTTCTTCTTATCAACAAGTTTTGGAAAAACATCAGAAAGTTTCTTTAGTTCTATTAACTTTTTCAGTTTATCTATAAATCCAGACGGTTTTTCTGGTTTCAGGAACTTAGCAAGTCTCTTCCCAATATTATCCGGGTCATCTTCCAAAGCCATTGCCATTCTCTTGTAACTTGCAAAAAGATTTATTGCAACTGGAATATTTCCACCATCAACGTTCTTAAAAAGGAGTGCTGGACCTCCAGCCTTAACAACTCTATCAGCAATTTCTGTTATCTCAAGGTAGGAACTAACAGGATAGTCAATCTCTTTTAGTTCCCCTTCTTTCTTTAATTTTTCAATAAAGTCTCTTAAATCCCTATAAGCCATATTGTCTCCTTAGCGAAATTTTGTAGAATTCTACCACTTCTTTGGAGGAAGCAATGACTAGACTAAGTGATTTAATGTCTTTCTTAGAAAAGCTAATCCCTCTTGACCTTCAGGATAGTTGGGATAACTGCGGTCTTCAAGTTGGTGATCAAAATAAAGAAATAAAGAAAGTAGGATTTTCTCTTTCTGTTTCCAAAAGTGTAATCGAGGAAGCCAGGAAAAAAGAAATAGACCTGATTATTACCCATCACCCTTTAACTGTCTCAGGACTAAAGTCTATAAACAACTTTTCATATCCAGCTTTTCTCCTTTTGGAACTTATAAAACACGACATAGCTGTATATTCCCTTCATACCAATCTTGATGTTTCAGAACTTGGACCAACAAAAATAATTGCAGAATACCTTGACATAAAAGTTGAAGGAGCAATATTAGATAAACCGCCATACGGTATTACCGGTTCTCTGAAGTCTCCTTTTTCCCAAAAGGAACTTTTTGAAAGATTAAAGTCTTTTCTACCTCTCGATGTTTTCAGATGCATCAACCCTAAGATGAACGAAAGAGTAGAAAAAGTTGCTATCTGTTCAGGAAGCGGAGCTTCCTTTATAGAGCTTGTTGCAGGCAAGGTAGATGTTTATATCACCGGAGATATTAAATACCACGACGCTTTGAAAGCTATTGATCTTGGACTTACGGTTTTTGATATGGGACACTTTGGAACAGAAAGACTCTTTTTCAAGAAACTTATTAATGTTCTTAAGGAAACTTTTAAAGAAGTTGAATTTATTGTCTTAGAGGAAAAATCCCCCTATGAGGTAATCTAAGGATGCTAAGAGAAGAACTTCTTGAACTTCAAAAGAAAGAAATAGAACTTTTAAGACTAGAAACTAGAAAAAAAGAATTGCAGGAAGAAAAGAAGAAACTACAAGAAGAAATAGAAGACATTGAAAAGAAAATTGAAAGCGCCAAGTTAAAACTTGAAGAGAAGAAGAATGAGCTTAGAGAACTAAAGGACTTTATTAGGTACAAAGAAGAGAGAATAGAAGAGTTAAAAAAACAAAAAGATAGTGTAAAGAGTAGGGAAGAATACAAGAAAATCTTAAGAGCAATTGCAAAAAGTGAAGACGAGATAATCAAAACAAAACAGAAAATTACAGGTATTGAAACAGAAGTAGAAGCACTTAAAGAGGCATATGCCAAAGTAAAGGAACAATTTAAGCCAGAACTCATGGAAATTTCCGAGAAGATTTCTGAGATTGATGCTGAAATCTCTACCTATAATAGAAAGATTGAAGATGTTAAAAAAGAAATAGAAGACATAAAATCCTCCATTGAACCTGAAGAACTTTCTAAGTTTGAAAAATTAAAAGAAAAATTTCACGGACTTGTTTTTGCCGATATAAGTTCAGGTTCTTGTGAAGGGTGCGGTATTACTTACTCAAGTGCTGAATATAAAGAGCTGCGTTCCAACCTAAAAGCAGGTGTTAGTAAGTGTCCTTACTGTGGAAGGTTTATCTTTTGTAAAGAAACTGTTCAAGGTAAGAAATAATTATATCCCCCGAAAGGGGGGATTAATATCTATACTCCACAACCGGAGCAGCCAGAACAACCATGTCCATGTGATTTTGGACCTTCAATAGCTTCTTGTAGAAGATGGTTAACGGTTTCTATCATTTGATTAAATCTTTGGCTTGCCTCTAAATACTCCTTTGCTATTTCATTTTCAGAAAATTTCTTGAAAGCCTCTTCAAGCTTTTGCATAGCTTCAGGAGTTTGAGCCATTTGAGCCATTTGCTGAAGTCTTTGTACTTCGTGCAAAAGTTCCATAGCTTCTTCGTTCATTTGAAGCTTTGCTTCTGCAGCTCTTAAACTCGCTAGTTCTTCAGATTGAGCTATAGCTTGAGCTAGTTCTGATGCTTTTTTGATTACTTCTGCGGACATACTTCCTCCAAAAAAATTTAATCTCTGGAAAAGAAATTTATTGAAATTTTCAGAATTTACAAGTTTAGAAGGAGTTTATTTTTGTGAAAGGAAGGAGGTTCTTGGAAAGTTTTTTTGAATAGAAATTATGGAGAGTTTTTATGAAGGGGGCATTAAGCCCCCAAATACTATTCTGCAGAGATCGCGTCTGTTGGGCAAACTTCTACGCAAGCACCACAGTCGATGCAGTCTTCTGCAACGATGTAGTACTTGCCATCATCTGTTGGATGAATGCAGTTTGTTGGACATACAGAAGCGCACGCTCCACAACCGATACAGAGTTCTGGATCAATCTTGTGAGCCATTTTTCACCTCCTTAGACTGTGAGAATTTCCTCCTCCTTTTTCTGGAGGAGTTCGTCTATCTTCTTTGTATGTTTATCCGTTATCTTTTGGAGTTCATCCTTTGCTCTTTTAATGTCGTCCTCAGAATACCCACCTTCTTTCTTTAATTTATCAAGCTCTTTCATTACCTCATGACGGATGTTTCTAACAGCAATTTTCGCTTGTTCTGCAAGTTTCCCAGCCTTTTTAACAAGTTCTCTTCTTCTTTCCTCTGTAAGAGGTGGAAGAATAATTCTTATGATGTTTCCATCCCTTTGAGGCTGAGCCCCTAAATCTGAATCTCTAATAGCCTTTTCTATGTTAGGAATAACAGAAACATCCCAAGGTTGAATCATAATCTGGTTAGGCTCGGGAATAGAGATTTGAGCTATTTGTTTAATGGTCATAGGACTACCGTAGTAGTCAACTTTTATGTCCTCTACAAGTACTGTAGAAGCTCTTCCAGTTCTAAGACCCGCAAACTCGCCTTTAAGAACTTCTACAGCTTTTTGCATTCTTTTATCCGCATCTTTTAATAGTTCCTGTATCATAGCTGCTCTCCCTCAACAAGAGATCCTATAGATTCACCTTTAACAACCTTTTCAAGATTTCCAGGTTTTCTTACATCAAAAACAATGATAGGTATTCTATTTTCCATACACAAGCTAACAGCAGCAGAATCCATTACTTTTATTCCATTTGTAATTACTTCTTTATAAGAAAGTTTGTCAAGTTTTTTCGCATTTTTATCTTTTTCAGGATCAGCAGTATATATTCCATCTACTTTTGTAGCTTTTAAAAGCACATCAGCGTTTATTTCGGCAGCTCGAAGAGCAGCTGCTGTATCAGTCGTAAAGAAAGGATTTCCGGTCCCAGCCCCAAAGATAACAACTCTTCCTTTTTCTAAGTGCCTAATTGCCCTTCTTCTTATATATGGTTCTGCTATTTCTCTCATTTCAATTGCTGTTAAAACTCTTGTATGAAGCCCTTCCTTTTCAAGAGCATCTTGAAGAGCCAAAGCATTTATAACTGTTGCAAGCATCCCCATATAGTCAGCAGTGGCTCTATCCATTCCTTGGGTTGCGCCAGAAACGCCTCTAAATATATTTCCACCACCTATAACAATCGCTATTTCTACGCCAAGATCAACAACTCTTTTTATCTCCTGAGCAAGTCTTCTTAAGAACTCAGGATCTATTCCATAAGATTTTGATCCTTGAAGGGCTTCACCACTAAGTTTAAGAAGAACTCTTTTATACTTTAGTCCCATTTCCCCAAGCCTTCAAACATTTTTGTTATAACACCCCGCCCATAAGGACGGGGGTCTATTTTAACATAAGGTTAGTGATTACTTACCTACTTCAAATCTACAAAATCTTTTAACTTTGATATTTTCTCCAAGCTTGGTAATGTACTCCCTTACAAGATCAGCAATTGTTTTGCTGTCGTCCTTAATCCAAGGCTGTTCTAGAAGACACTTTTCAGAGTAGAACTTATTAAGTCTTCCTTCAACTATCTTTTCAACAATATGCTCAGGCTTTCCTTCACTAAGTGCCTGCTGCTTGAGAATTTCCTTTTCTTTCTCGATAACCTCAGCTGGAACATCTTCCTTGCTTAAATACTCAGGAGCCATTGCAGCTACTTGCATAGCAATTTCGTGTCCAAGAGTCTTAAAGTCCTCTGTTCTTGCTACGAAATCTGTCTCACAGTTGATCTCTACTAAGGCCCCAACTTTTCCACCAGCATGGATATAAGAAACAACGATACCTTCAGCTGTAGCTCTGTCTGCCTTTTTAGCTGCCTTAGCTGCACCCTTTTTTCTTAGGATTTCAACTGCCTTTTCCATATCTCCATTAGCTTCTTGAAGGGCCTTTTTACAGTCAACAATTCCAGCTCCTGTTTTTTCTCTTAACTCCTTTATCATCTGAGTTGTTATTTCAGCCATTTTTTACCTCCTAAAAATTTTACGTTACTCTTCAGGAACGAAATCAACCTCAGCCTCTTCACCTTCAGCAAGCTTGATAGCTTCTCTTTTCATCTTTCCTTCAAGAACAGCGTCAGCAATTCTGGATGTTAAAAGTCTAATAGCTCTAATAGCATCATCGTTTGCAGGAATTGGAATGTCTACAAGATCTGGGTCTGCATTTGTATCAACAAGAGCAACTACAGGAACTCCAGCTTTTCTTGCTTCTCTTACAGCATTTTCTTCTCTAACGATATCAACAATAAATAGAGCATCAGGAAGTCTGTTCATATTCTCAATACCACCTATGTACTTCTCGAGTTTCTCCTTCTTCCTCTTAAGCTTCATAGCTTCTTTTTTAGGAAGTCTCTCGAATACACCTTCCTCTTCCATTTTCTTAAGCATCTTTAACTTAAAAATGCTCTTTTTAATAGTTTGGAAGTTTGTAAGAGTTCCACCAAGCCATCTTTTATTAACGTAGAACATTCCGCATCTTTCAGCTTCCTCTTTAACTATGTCCTGACCTTGCTTCTTTGTACAAACAAAAAGAATTGTTCCTCCATTTGCAACAAGGTCTGCAACATAATCGTAAGCTCGTTCAAAGTACTTAAGAGTTTGCTGAAGGTCAATAATGTGGATACCGTTACGTTCTGTAAAGATGAACTTTTTCATCTTGGGGTTCCATCTTTCCTTTTGGTGACCAAAGTGAACCCCAGCTTCAAGAAGCTCCTTCATTGTGACTCTTTGTCCAGGAGGTCTTGGCTTAAATGTTTCTTGGCTGTTTTCTTGAGTTTCTTTTGCCTCCTGCACTTCTTGTTCCTGTGCTTGTGTTTCGTTTACCTCTTGTTCCTGTGTCTTTTTGATTTCCTCAGACATATCTCCTCCTTTAAAGTTGGTTTTGCCTCCCGGATTTTCCTCCTCCAGAGGAACCCGTGATGGGCACCCCCCCTGGAGTCCAATCCGGTGAGTTTTCAGAGGGGAAATATAATAAAACTTTTAGAAAAAAGAAAGGTTTCTCAAACAAAAAGAATCTTAATGGCAATAATAATAAGTAAAATAGCGAAAAGCTTTTTTAACGACCGTTGACTCAGTTTGGCAAGTAACGACAATCCAACTCTACTTCCAGGAATAGCTCCAAGAGATACAAGAATAACAGCAGGAAGATAAACATATCCTATTTGCCAGCTAAGAAGCTCTACTGAAGGAAACATCATGTACATTAAAGAACCAAATAAAGCATTGAAAAAAGAAACTACCGAGGCCAGTGCTACTATCTTATCTGCTTTGATTTTTGAAAAAGAAAAGAGAAGAGAATTAATAACGATTCCTCCACCAATTCCCAAAAGAGAGCTCAAAAAGGCTGAAAAAGTGGTAGCAACGGGAATTAAGATCTTTTCAGAAAGTCTCACTTTTACACTTCCCACTCCTTTTAGTATCTTGACCCCCACAGCAAG
>JBDOLX010000077.1:0-4261 GCA_039832905.1 Desulfurobacteriaceae bacterium
AGTTTGCTAAAAAGTGGGGATTTTCTGACAAATACATCGCAGAACTTTTAGGTGTTTCTGAAAAAGAAGTAAGGGAAAAGAGGAAAAAAGCTACTCCTGTTCTTTACAAAACTGTAGATACCTGTGCAGGGGAATTTGAAGCTTATACACCTTACTATTACTCTACTTACGACGGAAGAGAATGTGAAGCCAATCCAACTGAAAAGAAAAAAGTAACAGTTTTTGGCTCAGGACCAAACAGAATTGGACAAGGAGTAGAATTTGACTACTGCTGTGTTCACGCGGTCTGGGCTTTAAGAGAACTTGGATATGAAGCCCATATGGTAAACTGCAATCCAGAAACCGTTTCCACCGACTATGACACATCGGACAAGCTATTCTTTGAACCCCTTACATTAGAAGATGCCTTAAACATAGTAGAAAAAGAGAAACCAGAAGGGGTTATAGTTCAATTTGGAGGACAAACTCCTCTTAAACTTTCCGTTCCTTTAGAAAAGGAAGGAGTAAAGATACTTGGAACTTCTTCTGAAAGCATCGATATTGCAGAAGATAGAGAAAGGTTCCGTGAACTTCTAAACAAGCTCGGTTTAAAACAACCTCCTTCCGGTATAGCAAGGTCTTTAGAAGAAGCTGAAAAAGTAGCTTCTGAGATTGGATTCCCCGTTCTGATGCGTCCCTCTTACGTTCTTGGCGGAAGGGCGATGAGAATCGTTTACGATATAAACGAACTTAGAAGGTATATGACAGAAGCAGTTGAAGTTTCTGAAGATAAACCAGTCCTAATAGATAAATTCCTTGAAGATGCTGTTGAGTTTGATGTTGATGCCGTCTGTGATGGCAAAAGAGTTGTTATCGGTGGAGTAATGGAACATATCGAAGAAGCGGGCATTCACTCTGGAGACAGTGCTTGCGTTCTCCCTACATTCTCTGTTCCAAAAGAAATAGTTGAAAGGATCAAGGAAATAACAAGAAGAATCGCCCTTGAGCTTAATGTCAAAGGACTTATTAACATTCAATTTGCAGTGAAAGACAACGAAATTTACATAATTGAGGTTAACCCAAGAGCTTCAAGAACAGTTCCCTTTGTAAGTAAAGCTACAGGTGTTCCTCTTGCAAAAATAGCCACAAAAGTGGCTATGGGTAAAACTCTTGATGAACTTGGAGTTAAAGAAGTTGAACCCCAATACTATTCCGTAAAGGAAGCCGTTTTCCCATTCAATAGATTCCCTGAAGTTGATCCTGTTCTTGGACCAGAGATGAAATCAACCGGTGAAGTAATGGGAATTGATGATGACCTTGGAATAGCCTTTTACAAGGCCCAACTTGCTGCAGGTTCAAGGCTTCCTGTTGACCCATCAAGAGGAAAAGTCTTCATAAGCGTAAAAGACAAGGACAAACCTAAAGTCTTTGGAATAGCTAAAAAACTTGCCGATATGGGCTTTAAAATTGTTTCAACAGAGGGAACTTACAAGTTTCTAAAAGAGAAAGGAATTCCTACAGAACTTGTTTACAAAATCCAAGAGGGAAGACGTCCAAACATTGGGGATTTAATCAAGAACGGAGAAATCACCCTCATAATCAACACTCCATCTGGAAGAAGAAGTACAAAAGATGCAGTAAGCATAAGAAGACTTGCCGTAAACTATGGCATTCCTTACTACACAACAATAAGGGGCGCCCAAGCAGCTGTTATGGCAATAGAGTCAATGAGAAGAAGACAACTTGATGTTAAATCACTTCAGGAATACTACGCGGAAAATTAATAAGGAGGAAAGATGTCCGAAGAAAAAAAGGATCAGAAAAAGCAACCACAAGTAATCGTTGGAAGCATGCCATATAGAGTTTCTATGGCTGAGGTTGATGCATACGGCGTTATGTACTATTCAAGGTTTTTTGAAATATTTGAAAGGGGAAGAACTGAGCTTTTTAGAGCTCTTGGATTTGAATACAAAAAGATTTTCCAACAGAAGCAAATTTTAATGCCAGTTGTAGAAGCCGCTTGCAGATACATGGCTCCAGTAGTTTACGATGACCTTTTAACTGTTGAAACTGCAATAACAAACATTGGCTCAAGAGGAATAAGATTTGACTACAGAATATTAAGAGATGATGTCGTGTTAGCAGTTGGCTTTACTCAACACATTTTTATCGATCCTCAGGGAAGACCTATAAACTTTGGAAAAGAAATTGTAGAGGAACTTAAGAAGAAAGGTCTTATAAAGGAAGGAGAACAAGCTCTTCAAGAAAATGAAACTAAAGAGGAAAACCTTTCCGACAAGCTTAAAAAACTTGTTGTAGAAAGGATAAAGAACGAAGACAAGCCAAACTAATAAACAGAAAAATCTCTTAAGGGGGATATTTCCCCCTTTCATCCACTTTCCTTATTTTCCTTCCACACATATTTTTTTAAACCCACTTTAAGGAGTTTTCATGAAAAAAAGGGGACTAAAGGCTATTTTGGAAAGGAGAAAAAGAAAAGCGTTTGACCATAAAAATGAAGTAATGATAGGAAAAATTGTTGGTGTCCATGGTATAAAAGGAGATGTTAAAGTTAAAGCCGAGTCAGACGTTTTTGAAAGACAAATAGAAGCGTTGGATACTATACCCATCTATAGAGGCACGAAAAAAGAAGAACTAAAAATAGAAAGAATAAAACCTTACAAAGATCTTTACATCATAAAGTTTAGAGAAATTACAGATAGAAGCGAAGCTGAAGAAAGGATAGGTGGAGAAATCTGGATAGATAAGAGTAAGCAAGTTGAGCTTGAAGAAGATGAATTCTACTTTTCAGATTTAGTAGACTGTGAAGTGATAACAGAAGATGGTAAAAAGGTTGGAATAGTAAAGGAGATCTTAGAGCAACCGGCAAGCCACATCTTGGAAGTAGAAAAGGAAGATAAAAATACTGTTTTAATACCATTTATTAAAGAATTTGTAAAAGATGTAGACATCAAAAATAAAAAAATCGTTGTTTCCTTAATAGAAGGTATGGAATGAGAATAGATGTTCTTACAGTCTTACCGAGGATTTTTGACTGCTTTTTAAGGGAAGGAATTATAGGTAAAGCTGTTTCGAGCGGTAAGGTAGAAGTTAACATAGTTAACATACGCGATTTTGCCTTCGATAAACACAAAGTCGTTGACGACGTTCCTTATGGTGGCGGACCAGGAATGGTCTTAAAGCCCGAGCCAATCCTTAGGGCCTATGAAGAGCTTACTAAATCCTCGGAAAAACCTTTTGTTATTCTTACAGAGCCTTGGGGAGAAACTTTTACACAAAAGTTGGCTTTAGAGCTTTCAAAGAAAAAAAGAATAATGATTATTTGCGGAAGGTACGAAGGTGTTGATGAAAGAGTGAAATCCATCGTTGATAAAGAGATTTCAATAGGGGATTTTGTCTTGACAGGTGGAGAACTTCCGGCAATGGTAATGATGGACGCAATAATAAGGCTTCTACCGGGAGTTCTTGGGAATGAGGAAAGCTTAAAATCGGATTCTTTTATGGATAGAGGACTTTTAGGTTATCCAAATTACACTCGGCCAAGAGAATTTAAAGGAATGAAAGTTCCAGAAGTCCTTCTTTCAGGACACCACAAGAAGATAGAACTTTGGAGAAAGGAACAAGCTTTGAGAAAAACCTTCGAGAGAAAACCTGAGGTAATAGAAAAACTAAAAAAAGAAGGAAAACTAACAAAAGAAGAGTTAAAACTCTTAGAAAAAATAGAGAAGGAGTTAAATGGTGAACAAAATTGAAATCTTTACAAAAGATGGAATGCTCTTAGCAAGCTGGGAAGTTGAAAAGGATATATGTCAAAAGTTTTCCCTCCTTAAAGATGAGGAAATAGTTTTTGAAATTGTAGGAATGTTAATAGTAAATCTTAAAGAAGAAACAGGAATGGAATTCACACCAAATATGATTTTAAACGAATTAAGTAAAGTAGTTGTATGCGGAAGGGAAATTAAGATTTAAGGGCGGAACCTCCGCCCCTTTTATATGCCTCAGCCAAACGCTGAACAAGAAGAACCAGAAGAATTTCCACCACTTTCTCCACCACCTACACTACAGGCCGAAACTTTCTTCGCAACTTTACTGGATCCGCACTCTGGACACTTTACTTCACTAATTTTCGAAAAAGACACGACAAACTTTTCAAACTCCTTTCCACACTCCTCACACTTAAATTCGTAAATTGGCATTCTTTAACCTCCACAAAATTTAAAATCTTACATTAATTAATCTGTTTTTCTACACTCACATGTCA
>JBDOLX010000077.1:4271-9516 GCA_039832905.1 Desulfurobacteriaceae bacterium
ATGTCAAGTGTAAAATTTAGTAGTCACAAAACTTGAAAGGAGAGAAGGTTTGGAAAACCTGATACCCCCAATTATCCTAATACCAGCAGGAGTATATATCTTTACAAGAATTAGAAAGAAGAACTCTTGCTTTACCTGCTGTAGGACCGGAACCTGCGACTTGCAAATTCCTCAAGAAAGGAGAGAAGATGAAAAATCTTAAAAGTCTTAGAGAAGAGATAGATGCGATAGATAAAAAAATCCTGGAACTACTTTCTAGAAGAGCAGAAATTGCAAAAACTATTGGTGAGATAAAAAAGAAAGAAGGACTCCCATTTTACGTTCCAGCAAGAGAGGCGAAAATCCTTGCCAAACTTGAAGAGTTAAACAAAGGACCTCTCCCAAAAGAAAGTATCAGAGCAATATTTAGAGAAATAATTTCCGCTTGTAGAGCTTTAGAAGAGCCAACAAAAGTTGCATACCTCGGTCCTTCTGCTACTTTCACACATCTTGCAGCCCTTAAACATTTTGGAAGTTCCTCGGAACTGATTCCTATGGATTCCATAGGAGAAGTGTTTGACGAAGTAGAGAAAGGAAGGGTTGACTATGGTGTTGTTCCAATAGAAAACTCAATAGAGGGGGTTGTTAACTACACTATAGATATGTTCTTGGATACAGACCTTAAAATAAGTGGCGAAATTTTTGTCTCCGTGAATCTACATCTTATGAGCAAAGAACAAGACCTAACTAAAGTTAAAAAAGTTTACTCCCATCGCCATGCAATAGCCCAGAGTAGGAAGTGGCTTTCCGAACATTTACCTAAAGTCGAAACTATTGAAGTTTCAAGCACGGCAAAAGCTGCAGAACTTGCAAGTAAAGAAGAAGGAGCAGCTGCAATAGCAAGCGAAGCAGCAGCTTACCTTTATGACCTGAATATACTTGCAAAGAATATCCAAGAAGTTTCCAAAAACTTTACACGTTTTTTAGTAATAGGTAGAAGCGACTCTGAAATTCCTACAGGGAAGGACAAGACTTCTGTTATGTTTAGCACAAAACACGTTGCGGGTTCTCTCTTTAAAGCCTTACAACCTTTCGCAGTATATGATGTTAACCTATCTAAAATAGAATCAAGACCTACCAAAAAACGGCCTTGGGAATACGTATTCTTCGTGGATATTGAAGGACACAGAAAAGACGTAAAAGTAGAAAAAGCTTTAAAAGAACTACAAGAAAATACTACCTTCTTTAAAATACTCGGCTCTTATCCAAGGGGATTTAAGGAGTGATGAAGAGAGCTGAAGAAAAATACTTAGAAAGACTTAAAGAATTTTTACTACTGAACTTGAGAGAGGAAGGTTATTATCCTCTTTTAATAGAACTCTTTAAAGAAAAAGGAATTAAAGCCTTTCAGCTTCCAGCAAAAACCAAGGTTGGTTTTCCTGACATAAAAGTTTTTCAAAAAGATGGGTTCATAATCGGGTATGTTGAGTGTAAAAAGCCAGAAGAAAATATCGAGAAATGGGCTGAATCGGAACAAGTAAAGAGATACAAGAACTATTTTAAAAACTTCCTCTTGACAAACTTTATCTCTTTTAAGCACTTCTTAAAGGGAAAAGAGGTAAAAACGGTTGAGGTTGTCTCTTACGACGATCTAAAGAAAGGAAACTTTGAAAAAGCTAACTTAGAGGAATTTAAAGATCTACTTAAAGATTTTATTAATCATCAAGAAAAACCTATAAAGAGTGTAGAGGAGTTAGCGGAAAACTTAGCGTGGAGAGTTAGACTTCTAAAAGATGAAATCTTAAAAGAATTAAAGGTAAATTCTGCTTTACAAGAATTTTTGAATCTTCTAAAGAGTTATGTAATTCATACCCTAAAAGAAGAGGAATTTGCAGATACAATTGCCCAGTCTTTAGCTTATGCCCTTCTAATAGTTAGAACAAAGAAGGATTTCATTAAAAAAGAGGATGTAATAAGTGATATTCCAGATAGCCTAACCATAATAAGGGACATCTTTTTAGAGATTCTCAAAATAGAAGGAAAGGAATTAAGCTGGATAATAGAAGAAATAGAAAATACCTTAAATCTTTTCGATTTAAAAAGTGCAAAACTAACTCCTGAAGAACTTACAATTCACTTTTATGAGACATTTTTAAGAGCTTACAATCCGAAGCTAAGGGAGATAAGAGGAGTTTATTACACTCCAAAACCTATTGTTAAGTTTATCGTAAAAAGCATAGAAGAACTCTTAAAAAAGAATTTTGGACTAAACGGATACTTTGACGAAAAATTAAAACTTTTAGACCCTGCTGGGGGAACTTTAACCTTTATCCTTGAAGTCCTTGAAAGGTTAAAAGAGGAAATCAAAGAAACCATTGGTAGTGGAATGTTAAAAAGCTACTTCGAGAATACCGTTCTTAACAACTTTTTTGCCTTTGAGCTTCTTCCTGCACCTTACGTTATAGGACACCTGAAAGTTTCCCAATTTCTTGATTCCTTAGGAATAAAGAACAAAAAATTTAACTTTTACCTTACCAATGCACTCGAATTTGAACATAAAACGGCAGGCTATCTCTTTTCACACAGGTGGGCAAAAGAGATACAGGAAGCTGACCGAATAAAAAGAGAAGAGAGAATGCTTGTAATACTGGGAAATCCACCTTACAGCGGGATTTCTGCTAACAACAGCAAAGAGATAAATGAGTTCTTGAAAAAAGACATAGACAACTGTCAGAATTACTACAAGGTTGATGGAAGGAAGTTAGAAGAGAAAAACCCAAAGTGGTTACAGGACGATTACGTAAAGTTCATAAGGTTTGGACAGTGGAAGATAGAGAAGAGCGGAAAAGGAATCGTAGGCTTTATAACAAACCACTCATACATAGACAATCCGACGTTCAGAGGAATGAGACAGTCCCTCTTAAGAACTTTTGACAGGATTTACATCCTTGACCTTCACGGGAACAAAAGGAAGAAAGAACCTGATGAAAACGTTTTTGACATTCAGCAGGGAGTTGCCATAGGGATATTTGTAAAAGATGGAAGCAAAAAAGGAGAATATGCAGAAGTCTATTACCACTCAACCCTTGAAGATGAGGAGCTCCTGACAAGGAATGAGAAGTTTGACTTTCTCAACAGTAATTCTGTTGAAACTGTTTGCTGGAAAAAAGCAGAACCAAAGAGTCCTTACTACTTTTTCAAGCCTGTTTTAGAAAATGAGGAGTATCAGAAGTTTTTAAGAGTTGATGAAATTTTTAAGGTTTACAGCGTGGGAATTGTTACAGGAAAGGATAAAATTTTCATTGACTTTGATAAAGAAAGTCTAATAAACAGGATAGCGAACGAGCTTTCCTTAGACGTTTGCAAAGTAAAAGAGTTCATCCAAAAAATCTTTTATAGACCTTTCGATGTTCGCTACATCTTTTATAATCCAGCTTATCTTGAAAGAGCAAGAGAAAAAGTTATGAAACACATGCTTTCAGAAGAGAATTTGGGATTAATCACTCATAAAAGAGAAGAAATTACAGGTGATTGGAAACATGCATTTGTTACGACTTGCATAACTGAACATGGAAGTTTGTCAAGTAAAACAACAAATTACTTCTTTCCTCTCTACCTTTACACCAAAAATGAGAAAATTCCGAACTTTACAGAAAAGTTTAAAAACTACATAAAAGAGCTCTACTCTGAACAGCCTTCTCCAGAGGAGATTTTCTACTACATCTATGCCGTTCTCTACTCTCCAGATTACAGGGAAAAGTATGGAGAGCTTTTAAAGTATGAATTTCCGAGAATCCCATTTCCAGAAAGTTATGAAAAGTTAAAAGAGATTGCCAAATTTGGAGAAAAACTTGTTAGACTACACCTGCTTAAAGACCTATCCTTAAACACCTTTAGCGTAAAATTTGAAGGAGAAGGCAACAACAAAGTGGAAAAGGTTTCTTACAAAGATGAAAAGGTTTATATAAACAAAAATCAGTACTTTTATCCGATAAGAAAAGAGGTGTGGGAGTATAAAGTCGGAGGTTACCAAATTTTAAAAAAAGTGGCTTTCCGATAGAAAAAGTAGAGTCTTAGCTTACGACGATGTAAAAACCTACATGAAAATAGTAAAAGCTATTGAAGAAACTTTAAAAACTCAGGAAGAACTTAAGGATAACTTAGAAACTGGAGAAAAAAGATGAGAAAAGCAGAACTGAAGCGTAAAACTAAAGAAACAGACGTTAAAATCTCAATTAACCTTGATGGAAGTGGAAACTACAACGTAAAAACCGATATACCGTTCCTCACCCATATGCTTGAGCTTTTTTCAAAACACGGACTATTTGATTTAGAAGTAAAAGCTACTGGAGACGTAGAAGTTGATCACCACCACCTTATAGAAGATGTAGGAATAGTACTTGGATGCGTCATAAAAAAGGCACTTAAAGATAAAAAGGGAATAAACAGATACGGGTTCTTTACTCTACCTATGGATGAAACCTTAGTTTCTTGTGCCATAGACCTTTCAGGACGTCCTTACTTTATATATCAAGGTTTCCCTCAAAATGCTACTTTAAATAACATTGAGTTTGATCTTTTTAGAGAGTTTTGGAAGTCTTTCTCTTTCTCCTTAGAGTGTAATCTACATATTAATTGCCATTACGGATTAAACCTTCACCACATGGCAGAAGGAACTTTCAAGTGTGTAGCAAGAGCTCTAAGAATGGCAGTAGAGATTGATAACAGAGTGAAGGGGATTCCATCAACAAAGGAGACGTTATGAGTAATAACGTTCTAGAAGAATTAAGAAAAGTTAAACCTTTACTATACGAAAAATATGGAGTCAAAGAAATACTACTATTTGGTTCATTTGCAAGATCTGAAGGAAAGGAAAACAGTGACGTAGATCTACTAGTAGAATTCAAAGAAGGATTTGAAACTTTCAGGAATTACATGAACCTGAAAGAGTTCTTGGAACATCTATTTCAAAGACCGGTAGATCTAGTAATAAAGAAATCACTTAAACCTTTCTTAAAAAAGAAAGTAGAGGAAGAGGCAATTCATGTCTAAACGTTCAGTAGAAATTTACCTACTTGATATCCTTGACGAAATAAAACGTATTGAAAGATTTTTTTCTTCTGTTTCTTCTGAAAATGAATTAAAAAGCAACGAACTAGTTTATTATGCAACATTAAAATGTCTTGAAAATATTGGAGAAGCTGTTAAACATATTCCAGAAAGTATTAAAAACCTCTATCCTCAAGTCCCTTGGAAACAAATAGTT
>JBDOLX010000077.1:9526-14430 GCA_039832905.1 Desulfurobacteriaceae bacterium
GAGTATTTTGGAGTTTCCGTTCCCATTATCTATGACGTTGTAATTAACGAGCTACCAGCATTGAAAAGTGTAATTCAAGAAATTCTAGATAACGTAATAAAGGGAGGTAAAAATGAAAGTTGAACGTTCTAAAACCCTTTTTGAGGAAGCTAAAAAATACATTCCTGGAGGAGTAAACAGTCCAGTAAGAGCATTTAAATCTGTTGGTGATACCCCCAGGTTTATAGCAAAAGCCCAAGGTTCTCATATTTGGGATGTAGATGGAAATGAATACATTGATTATGTATGCTCTTGGGGACCAATGATCTTAGGACACGCCCATCCTGAAGTAATTAAAGCTATTCAAGAACAAGCCGAAAAAGGAACAAGTTACGGAGCTCCAACTGAACTTGAAGTGAAGCTTGCAAAAATGATAGTAGATCTTGTTCCTTCTGTTGAAAAAGTAAGAATGGTTAACTCCGGAACAGAAGCGACTATGTCTGCAATAAGACTTGCAAGAGGTTATACAGGAAGAAACAAAGTAATTAAGTTTGAAGGTGGTTATCATGGTCACGTTGACGCCCTTCTTGTTAAAGCTGGTTCCGGACTTACAACTTTTGGAGTTCCAACAAGTCCAGGAATTCCAGAAGATTTTGCCAAACACACAATTACAGTTCCATTTAACGATATAGATGCCCTAAAGAAAGTAATTGACGAAGTTGGGGATGACGTCGCTGCAGTTATTATGGAACCTGTTATGGCAAACGCAGGTCTCATAATCCCTGAAGAAGGATACTTAGAGAAGGTTAGAGAAATAACTCTTGAAAAAGGTATTATTCTTATCTTTGACGAAGTAATAACAGGATTTAGACTTTCCCTTGGAGGAGCTCAGGAGTATTTCGGAATAAATCCAGATCTTTCTTGCTTTGGCAAAATCATAGGTGGTGGTCTTCCTGTTGGAGCATTCGGAGGGAAGAAGGAAATAATGGACTACCTTGCACCAGAAGGTCCAGTTTACCAAGCAGGAACTCTTTCTGGAAATCCACTTGCTATGATTGCAGGTATTAAAACGTTGGAACTCCTACAGCAAGAAGGCGTTTACGAAAGTTTGAAAAAGAAAACAGAAAAACTTTCCGAAGGTTTGAAAGAGGCGGCTAAAGAAGCAGGAATTTACGACAAGCTCTGCTTTAAGATGATTGAAAGTATTTCAATAGTTTACTTTACAAACAAGGATGTAAAAAATTACCAAGATGCTTTAACATCAAATACAGACGCTTATGCTAAGTTCTTTAGAAAGATGCTAGAACAGGGAGTATACCTTGCACCATCTCAGTTTGAAGTAGCGTTTATGTCAACAGCACATACAGAGGAAGACATAGAGAAAACTATCGAAGCTGCTAAAGTAGCGTTTAAAGAAGTAAAGGATATGCTATAAGAGAGATATAAAATGGGTAAGCTAAAAGATTACATAGAAAAAACTTCCTATATGATGGTGGGGGTTCAGTTCACCCTCGCCATCATAATTGGCGTTGCTATAGGCTACTATCTTGATAGAACCTTTGACATCTTCCCTTTTATGACTATCTTTTGGCTACTAATTGGATTTGCAGCAGGTCTTAAAAACCTTTATAGAGAACTAAAGAAGGTTTCTAAATGAGAGAATTTGAAACCTTTATAAGGAGTTTGTTTTCTATCCTTCTTGTTCTTTACGGGGTAGTCCTTCTTCTCTCAGGACTTTTAACCAACTGGAACACCTATTTCCTCCTTTCTTTCTCTATAGGTTATGGAGTAATGATCCTCGACTATATTTTATTAGTTAAGTTTTCAAGACGAGTACCTATCCTTGTAAAAGCTAACTATTTTCCAAAGTCTGGTTTCTTTTGGAGATATTTGTTTGTTGCATCTATACTAATAGGTACAGCAACCTTGTTTACTCAACTTGACTTCTTTGCTATAATTCTCGCCGTCGCAGCCACCAATGTAGGGCTTATTCTGTCTGTAATAAAACACTACAAGGAGTGGAGAGGATGGAACACGGAAGCATAATCAAGATTGTTGGAATTCCAGACCACGTAACAATGACATGGCTTATGATGGCAGTAGTGCTAACATTCGCCTACATATTCGGCAAGAACCTCAAGAAATTTCCTGACAAAGTTCAGTACGTCTTAGAGTCTCTAACATCTTTTATTGTTTATACCCTTGAAGATGCAATGGGAAGCTACGGTAGAAAGTTTTTCCCACTTATAGCAGGGCTTGCAGTATTTATCCTCTGTGGAAACCTTATGGGTCTTATCCCAGGACTTACACAACCAACTGCAAACCTAAATACAACCTTAGCATTAGCAATAATTTCATTCCTAGTTTACAACTATGAAGGTATTAAAAAACACGGTTTTGTTAACTATATTAAGCACTTTGCAGGTCCTGTCACATGGATGGCACCAATTATGTTCCCAATTGAGATAGTATCTCACCTTTCAAGAATTCTTTCTCTATCTTTCCGTTTATTTGGAAACATGTTTGGTGACGAGATGGTTGTTTTGGTAGCGTTAATGCTCGTTCCATTCTTTGTTCCTGTTGCAGGTGAGTTCATAGTATTTGCCAACAGCTTCCTACAAACGTTTATCTTCTGTATACTAACAGTTGTATACATTGCTACTGCTATAGAAGAGCATGAGGAAGAACACGCATAAAACTTTACAGGAGGTAGCTGATGAAAAAGACTTCTCTCAAGAGCCTACTTTTCACTCTCTTCCTACTTGTAGTAGGAGCTCTTCCAGCACTTGCTGGTGAAGGAAGTGGAGAATCTGGAAAGGCTCTAATCCTTGGTCTCTCTGCTATCGGAGCTGGACTTGCTATCGGTCCTGCCGCTGGTGGAGCTGGTGCTGGACAGGGTCAAGCTGTAAGAGGTGCTTGCGAAGGAATGGCAAGAAACCCACAAATGGCCGGTAAACTCACAACAACAATGTTCATCGGTCTTGCTATTATTGAAGCTCTTGCTATCTACGGTCTCGTTATTGCACTCATCCTTCTATACGCTAACCCACTCGTTGGTTAATAGGAGGGGGCTTTGCCCCCTTTAATATTTTAATCTCTATGCCAAAAAACTCTTGCTAACTTCTGTCCTTCACTATAATTAACTTTAAAATCTCCTTTGAACGCATTATTAACAGCCTCTCCTAAATGTCTTGCCAAGTGCTCACTTGTCGTTGCTATCTCTATTCCATTCTCTGTTTCTTTTGTCCACAAAATTCTTTGAAGAGGTCTTTGGGCCGAAACCTCATCAATCACATTCTTAATCGTATTTAAAATGTCCTCTTTATGTTCTTCAAAGAATTTACCACTTAAGTATAAGAAACCTCCCGGATATCTATCCCTTTTCCTTCTGCACGCCGGACAAAGAGTTTCGTGTAAATCTTTCGGAATCTCTCCATTAATCTGTTCAGGCCACTGCCATCTTCCATCTTTAAAGATTGCTCCACACTCGGGACACTTTGTTGGTTCTGGATACTTCTTTCTCTCGTAGTAAGGATTATCACTTTCCCAAGTATATTCTTTTCTGCCAGCTGGGATATAGCTTTGCCCTCCCATATTTTTCCTCCTTAAGGTTTGATATCTATTTTTTAATTTAGGTTAATTAATATATCGGCGCTATAGGAATGACAGTACTCTGAAGGAATATGCACCCTTTTCTTCTTGCCTTTATTAACTCCCGAGAATCTTTCAACTTCAAGTCTCTAAAAGGAGTTGACTCTACTGAAATAGAGAATTTTTTAAGGAGTCTTTCGTCAGTTTCAAATTTTAAAGAGGCTAACGTAGACTTTGATTTCCTACCAATGGCAACTCCCTCTTTTACTCCAAACCCAGCCATATGCAAAGCTTTTCTTACGCAAGAGGCTGCCGAATATGTAGCAAGTATTCCGTCCTTTTTTATTATTTTTTTTAAACTCTCAAAAAATTCTAAAGTCCAGAGTTCAGGATTCACTTTTGGAGAAAAAGGATCGTGAAAGATAGCATCAGCAAAGTTTATGTACTTGTGTCCAAATCTCTTTACAATCTCTCTACCTTCACCTATATAAATTTTAAGTTTTATTTTTGGAGGAATTGGAGAAAAGTAATTCAAAGTAAAAAAACCTTCTTCAAAGGCTTTATTTCTTAAAGCAACTTTCAAGATTTTCTTCCATCTTTCAAACTTTCCCCAGCGTAATCTCGCGGAATTTTCTATAACTTTAATATCAAACTCAAAACCTACAATGTGAACCTGTGCAGAAGGATTTACCTTAAAAACTGTATCCAGAAACGCTAAACTGTTATAACCGAGTCCGAAACAGACATCAAAGAGGTTTACTTCTCCTTTCCTCGCTTTCTCTTCTATAAGACAAGGTTTACAAAATTTTTCTATAGCCTCTCTAAAAGCCCCAGCAGTAACAGAGTGATAAGGTTCGTTAAACCGTGAAGATATGAAAGTAACAGAACCATCTTCAGTAATGATTTCCCTAATGTTCATAGTACTCTCTTTCTGAATGGTTTATGCATTAATCTGTTATCAGGTAAGAATTCAACTGTAACCGAAAAACCTTTGGAAGAATTTTCAAAAATTTTTCTTATACCCTTTTCAAGCTTTCTAAAGAAAGTTTCTCTATCCTCATACTTAAACTTTAAAGATTTTAGAAGAATCTTTATTTCATAATGCTTTCCCTTCCGGTAAAAATTCACTAAATCCTCAAGAGAAGCATTTAATATTACATTAACTCTACCTTTTAAGTCCCACTTTTCATACTCTTCGAAAATGACCCTGTAATTTCTAATTTCCCCTAAGTTAAAAATAGACTTGCATCTACTACCTATTTTTCCAACCGACGATGAACATTCTAAAGGATAGTAAGCAAGAAGCACAGTTCCCCTTTCCAAACATAGATTCC
>JBDOLX010000078.1:0-3865 GCA_039832905.1 Desulfurobacteriaceae bacterium
TATCCCCATCTTGTGAAAGATTAGGGCAAGTTCATTCATAAGGGCTATGTTCAGATCTCTTTGAGTGTTCTCTATAACTTTTGCAGCTTCTGCGGTTCTTATGTCTGGGGCTTTATGAACACCTGCCCTAATTACTGAACCGTAAATAGAAGAAAGAAGTTCCAAAGTTTCTTTATCACAACCGGAAACTACCTTAACTATCTTATCTATGGTATGTTTTCTATCCCCTGGATTAACTCTTTCTGGTGAATATCCGACTTTGAACTCTTGTAGATACTTAAGTCCAGATTCTTTCTCAAGGATGGGAACGCAAATTTCCTCTGTAACGCCTGGATAGACGGTTGATTCATAAACAACAGTAGTTCCTGGCTTTATGAACTTTCCTATAGTTTGGGATGCTTTTTTTAAGGGAGTCAAATCGGGTATTTTGTGTTCATCAATAGGTGTTGGAACTGTAACTATTATAAGCCTACATTCAGAAAGTCTTTCTGGAGAGTTTGTGTAGTCTACTTGAACACTTCTTAACTGTTCACTTTCAACTTCTCCAGTTCTATCGAACCCCTCTTTTAGCTCTTTTATCCTTTCGTGGTTTATATCATAGCCTACAATTTTAAACTTTTCAGCTAAGAGAACAGCAAGCGGCAAACCTACGTATCCAAGTCCGATTATCGCTATTTTTTCTTTACCTTCTATAAAATCTTCAAAACTTGGAAAAAATGTCATCTTAAGAGTTCCTCGTAAAGTTGTAAAGTTTTCTCTGTAATTCTTTTTATATCAAATTCCTCTGCTGTTTTTCTTGCATTTTCCTTCATCTTTTCATTGTTTAAGTTTTCTAATCCCTTAAGAAGTCCTTGATGCAGAGATTCAACACTCCCTGGTTCAACAGCGATCCCATTCTCCATATGTTTCAAATAGGTTTTTATTCCTCCAACATAAGAAGCTACAACAATCTTTTCCATAGCCATCGCTTGAAGGAGAGAACTTCCCAACCCTTCGTTTATTGATGGAAAAACGAAAAGATCAGTGGACTTGAGTATTTGAGGTATATCCCTTCTAAATCCAAGCAGGAAAACTCTGTTTTCTAATCCATACCTTTTTACTAGCGTTTTAGCTTCTTCACCTTGAGTGTCCCTACCAACTAAAAGAAGAAAAATTTCCTTATCTTTAATGGTTTCGAGAAGTTTTTTAAAAGCACGAATAAGGATCTCTTGCCCTTTAACTTTTGAGAAATTTGCCACGTGGGTTATTACTAAAGAATTCAAAGGTAATCCAAGTTTTTCTTTTATAGAAAAGGTCGAGCTTGGATTAAACCTTTCGAGTTCGACTCCTGAAGGGATGTAGTAGACCTTTTTCCTTAAAAAAGGAAACTTTCTGAGTTTCTTGCATATTTCATTGGATATACCTATTAGAGCATCAACATTAATGTTGTACTTGGTAAGGGAAGAAATAGGGGAAATATTAAATAAAACCCTCCTTGTGTAAACCAGTTTCGGCTTGGGTCTTGCAAAAAAAGAAGCTAACCACACGAACCAGTGCGCTTTTGATATATGAGTATTAACAATATCGTAGTTTTCAATTATCCTTGCTAACTTTCTGGCTCCAGAAATACTTAACTTATTGGTAGTAGGAAAAAATACAGTATTAATTCCCTCTTTCTTTGCTCTTTTATGAAGTTCACAACCTTTATAAGTAAGTATGTCTGTTTTGTATCCTAGCTGGTTCATATATTTAGCAAGAAGAAAACATTGTTCTGTACCTCCGCTCCAACCTATAGCAGTTGTAGCTTGTAGTATCTTCATTTAAAATTCTCCTTAGCCTTTTAAGGCTGGAATTTTACCAAAAGGTAGGAATTAAGTATGAAAATTCTCTTAATCCAGTTAAAACAGCTGGGGGATGTTTTATTATCATCTCCACTTGCAAAAGCTTTGAAAGACAACTTAAAAGATGTTACTGTTCATTTTCTAACTTCACCTTTGGGAAAGGAGGTATTAGAGGGAAATCCTTTTATAGATAAGATATTAACTCTCAAAAATGGAATTCTAGAAGAAATAAAAATGCTATTTTCTATACGAAGAGAAAATTATGATGCCATTATAGATATTCAAAGGACAGGAAGATCAAAAAGAATCACTTTACTCTCTGGAGCCAATTTAAGAATAGCCTTTAGAAAAAGTAAAGAAAATATTTACTATAACAGGACTGTCGATGAAAGAAACAGGATCTATACAGTGTGGGATAGATTACAACTTCTTAAACCCTTGGGTATAGATCCAAAAGTTGAGAATTATTATCCAGAATTTTTTCTAAATAAAGAAGAAATAGAAAAAGGAAAAAGTATCTTACAGGAATACAATTTAAGCCCTTACAGTTTCTTTATAATAACTCCTACATCAAGAAGAATAAATAGAGCGTGGCAGCCTGAAAAGTTTGGAATATTAGGCAATATGCTCTATGAAACCACTGGACTTATCCCTTTTGTTACCTATGCTCCGGGAGAAGAAACCTTTGCCAAAAGAACTTTTGAAAAGCTTAAAAAAGGAATAATATTAAAGAATCCTCTTTCTATTAGAATGTTTGCAGCTTTAATACACTTTAGTAAATTCTTACTTGGCAATGATTCTTTCGCATCTCATCTTGCTTTCTCCTTAAGAAGAAAGACATTTGTAATCTTAGGACCAAATGAAGGGTGGTTTCCCAACGATAAGTTAATAGTAAAAATAAGGAAAGGATTGGATTGTCAACCATGTAATGACTGGAAAAGTTGCAGAAAAAAACTCGAATGTTTTAAGACTTTAACACCAGAAGAAGCCTTCTCTTATATAGTTAAAAACCTTTAAATTGATAATCACAAAGCTTTCGATATTCCTCCAACTTTTCATAAAGCTCTCTGTGGCTACCTACCCCTAGAATCTTTCCTTCTTTTAAAAAGATAATGGAATCACTGTTTATTACTGTTGAAAGTCTATGGGCAATAGCAATAAGTGTCTTGTCTTTAAACTTTTCATCAAGGGCCTTTTGAACTGCCAATTCTGTTTCTGAATCAAGAGCGCTTGTAGCTTCATCAAGGATCAAAATATCAGGATTACGCAAGACCGCTCTTGCAATTGCAATTCTTTGTTTCTGTCCACCGGAAAGCTGAATTCCCCCTTCACCTATCAGAGTATCATAGCCTTCGGGAAGAGACTCTATAAAGTCATGTATATTTGCAATTTTTGCTGCTTCCACAACCTCTTCAAATGAGGCATCTTGCCTTCCTACTAAAATATTTTCTTTAATAGTACCTCTAAAAAGGATAATATCTTGACTTACAACTCCTATCTTTTTTCTATATGACTTTAAGTCCAGATCTCTTATATCAATACCATTTACTTCTATTTTTCCACTTGTAGGATCGTAAAAGCGAGGAATTAAGTTGACTAAAGTGCTCTTTCCACTGCCCGTTCTTCCAACTATTGCGTACTTTTTTCCTTTCTCAAAAGAAATATTTATATCCTTCAATACCAATTTTTTAGAAGTTGGATACTTAAAAGAAACATTTTTGAAATATATTTTTTCTATACTACCTTTTATTTCCTTATTGCCACTTTTTAACTCATATTCATTCGGTAAGTCGAGTATTTCTTTAACTCTCTGGGCGACTGTTATTGACTGTTGAATTTTATTGTAGTCCTGTCCGAGCTTTCTTATAGGTTCATAAGCCATTATTAGTGCAATAATAAAAGAGAAAAACTCTCCAGCTGTCAACTCTCCAGTTAATATTTTCTTCCCGCCGTAGAGATTTAATCCTCCAACAATAATAGCTGCTGTCGCTTCTACTATTGGAGGGTAAATACCCTCTACTTTCTTTATTTTCATAAATTTTTTT
>JBDOLX010000078.1:3875-4366 GCA_039832905.1 Desulfurobacteriaceae bacterium
TCGTATTTAAACAAATCAGAAAATTTCCTTTCCAACCCCAGTAGCTTTATTTCTTTTATATTCCTAACTCCATCAAAAAGATGGTTAGTAATAGCACTTAATCTATCCTGCATTCTATTTGTATATTTTTTTATTTTTTTTCCTAACCTTGAAATTAAAAATCCAAGTACCGGCAAACCAATAAATCCAAAGAAAGCCAACTCAAAATCTTGATAGAAAACAACTCCTACTAGTCCAATAGCCATAAATAAATTTCTTGAAAAAGTTGCAATTTGACGGGAAGTAAAATCTTGAAGAAGAGCCGTATCATTTATAATCCGAGAAATAAACTTTCCTGGAGGATCTTTTAGAAAGTATTCTAATGGAAGGTTGAGTACTTTCTCGTACAGATCCTCTCTTAATTTTGCTACAACTTTTTGACCTATATAAGCCATGGTGTAGTAATTAGTAGCAAAAGCAATTCCTTTAGCAAGAACGAGTCCCAAAAGGAT
>JBDOLX010000078.1:4376-8713 GCA_039832905.1 Desulfurobacteriaceae bacterium
AGAAACAAATACAGTGTTTACGATGACTTTAACAAAGTAAGCTATATAAGAAGTAATTCCTGCATTAAGAAGCATAGTGATAAGGGCAACTACAAGGAGAAGTTTCATTCCTTTTAAATATCGAAACAACCACCAAGGAAATAAACTCTTTATATTCTCTTTCATCTTCACAAATCCATGTATATTTCATAAAGTCTTTGAAGATATTTGTCGATGAAAAATTCCTTAACTATTTCTTTAGCTTTCGCTCCTAAAGTATCTCTCATATCTTTATGTTTGTAAAGAATTTCCATTCCTTTAGCTATAGATTCGGGAGAAGTACCAGATATAAGTGATGCATCGTACGCTATCTCTTTAGAAGGAACATTTTCAGAAATTAGTGAAGGTAAACCTAAATACATTGCTTCTAAGTGTGCTATCCCTAATCCTTCAATTATAGAAGGTAGTACAAAAACATCAGAAATTTTTAAATATTTAAAAGGATTTGAGGTCGGTCCAATAAAAATTATATTTGCAAGTTTTAATTCTTTTGCTAAATTTTTAGCTTTTTCCTCTAGTTTACCTCCTCCAACTAGTAAAAGGTAAAGGTCTTTTTTGTCTTTAAGGTATGACATTGCTTTTATTAAATTTAGAATGTTTTTGTTGTCTGTTAATCTTCCGACAAAGCAAAAAATAGTGGCTTTTTCAGGAATTCCTATTTCCTTTCTGCTTATAGATTCTTGTCTTAGAAGGTTTTCTATTCTTTCAGGAACTATAAAGTTGTATAAAACTTCCCTTCTTGAACAATAAGCGTTGTAGAGAGGATCTACATTTTCCATTACTGCTTTGGAAACATAGATAAAGCCGTCTATATATTTACTTATAAATCTATATTTTCTAATCCTCTTCTTACCTCCAATAAAATGAAAGTTATGTATATGGGCTATTCTCTTTACTTTTAGCCCCAGAGAAGAAATAACTCCTATAAAATCTACTGGGTAACTGTGGAAATGAAGAATATTCGGTTTTATTTCTTTTATTAACTTTCTCAATTTAAAGTAAAAATCTACACTAATTGTCTTTATTTTCCTATTTTTGCCTGAATATAGAAAGTAAAGGTTCTTTTCTCCTTTCAATTCCTTTAAAAGAACTCCTTCCTCACAAAAGATCACAAAATATGGGTCTATTCCAAGCGTTTTTTTATACTTATTCATGTATTTAAAGAGATCTATAACCATCCGTTCAATACCACCAATGTTGGCCTTTCCCAAAAGAAAAAGAACTTTTTTTAACATCTAATACTCCACTTTAGAATTTTATCTACCAGCTGGTAGATGTCCTCTTCCTTTATACTAGCTATACATCTAACCGGAGTTTCTTTATAGGAGCATCTCCAGTTGCAACAGTAACAATCCAATCTTTTGTAAACCACATTCCCGTATCGGTTTAACGGCAAAAATCTACCAAAATGACCTCCTCCATAGATCATAATAGTAGGAATTTCCATTATCCAAGAAGCGTGTACCAGTCCTGTTTCGTTTCCTATGGTTAATATACCATCTCTTATCAACAGTAAGCTTTCTATCAGGGAGGTTTTACCCACAAGGTTTATGATTCTATCTCTAAGTGATGGTGGTAAAAAATTTACCAACAAGGAAGCAATCTGCAGATCTTTTTCGCCTCCCAAGAGTAAACACTTAAAGTTGGTTTTCTTTAGTATAAAAGTTATTACTTTAGCTAGTTTGTCTGTTGGATAGACTCTTTTAAAACTTCCAGCTCCAACGATACAAGAAAAATAACTATGATTTGCTATTTTATTTTCTTCCTTCGGTAACGGAATAAATGGTTTGCATTCTACTAAGGAAATCTTTTTGTTAGATAATTGGGAGTAAAAATGTCTTTCATGGTAGACTACGTGGTTGTACTTAGAGGCGACAGGAACTCTTTTCCTGTCAAATGATTCAACAAAAACGTCGAAAAGGAATCTTTTGTTTTTTCTTTTTATAGAAATTTCTCCTTCATAACCTATTGTTATTCTACCCCTTCCGATTAGACTAATAATATCGTCTCCTTCCGATGAACGATGTATGGAAGACACTATACATGCTGGCGACAGTTCTAAGAGTTTTCTCAGAAAATTTCTCCTATAAGATAAGGAATAATAATAAAGTTTTTTATCTAAGGTAATAATTCTATCCTCCTGAAGGTACAAATTCGCCAATGGAAAAACTTCTTTTCTTACTAAAAGGAATAGATCAAGGCCTTTTTGTAAAAAAAATTCCTTGTAAAGGGGAAGAAATCCTGAAAAAAGTAAAAAATCTCCTATTCCATCATCTCTAATCAAAAGAACCGAATTTTTGTATTTCGTCCTTCTAAAGAGAAAGTCAACAGTAAGTAGTCTATTTAGGTTCTTTTTTATACCTTTCATCCCGCACTTTCCCACTAAAATTTAAAAGAAAGAAATTCACTCCCAAAACAAACATCAAAGCAAACTGAACTTCAGCATCAGTAAAATTGTTTTCAAAAAATCCTGCAATCAGAAATCCGACATAACCGGCGAGGAGAGTATTTATCAATACTTTATAGTCAGTTTGATTCTTTCTTTTGAGATTTTCATGAAAAATGAATCCCCAGAAGGCAAGATATCCTAAAAGACCTATAATCCCATATTTTGTAAGGTATTTTAGATAGATGTTATGGGTTAGTCCTCCGAAAAATATTTTTTTTAGCCTTTCTTCTTTAAACTCTCTTCCAAATATTTCTTTAACACTTTCAGGATACTCTTTCCATGCGTATTCACTGGCTTTATAACCAGCTCCGAAGAACTTCTCTTTAAAAGAATAATGGTATGAGAAAGCCTTTAAATGGGCTCTCCACAAAGCTAGCCGTATCATGTTGCTACCATTGGTTTTTACATCGATTATGCTGTAAAGCCTATGTTTTAAAAGGGGAGTACTTAAGAAAACTGATCCGATTATTATGATAGGTAAAGTTATGAAAAGCAGATCTTTTATTTTTTTTCGTGAAAAGAGGATCCAGAGAATAACTAAAGAAATGAAAATTGAAAATCCTACCCAATAAGAACGGCTACCACAAAGGAGAAGAGCTAAAAATAGAAAAATTGCTGAAAACAGAAACCTTTTCTTTCTTAAAAGAAGAAAAAATCCTAAAAAAAGCACTAGAAGTAGGTATAAAACTCCTCCTGTAGTTAAAGCATTGTCAAGAAATCCCTTTGACCTTATAATATTCGTATGGAAAGAAAGTGTATCAAAATTAATATGTTTTATATTTTGCCAAGTAAAAGCCTCAAAAATTACAGAAAATGCTAAAAGACAAGAGGAAATGACCAAGACATTTAAAAGTTTATGCAAGTAGTTGCTTTTTAGAGTTAATGTTTTATAAACAGTAAAATAAGGAATAAAATGCTGATTAAGATCCGTTTTAAAGACTTTAGATGGAGTTCTTAATAACGTTTCCAATACTTGCGGTGTTAGCAGGAAAGTAAATTTTTTTAAAGGTGGCAGAGGATAAACCTTTCCTGAAATGAAAAGAAGAATAAGTCCTAAGATACCTATTCCTGCTGCAACATTATCAAGAGCTACTGATATGGGAATACTTAAAGCAAATAAGAATGTAGAAAATATTATTAGTTTCTCTTCCAGAGTTTCTATTTTTTCTTTTACAAACACTTAGGACTCCAGTTTTTGTTTTAATCTTCTAACATTCTCAAAAGGATCTCCCTTCTCAAACGCAGCACGAACAACAGCAATACCCCTTGGATTACACCTTCTAACTTCATCTATATTTTCTTCATTTATTCCACCAATAGCTACAACAGGAATTTTTGAGATTTTTACTGCTTTACATAAAAGTTCAGTTCCAGTGACAGGGTCAGGATTTTCTTTCGTGGTTGTAGGAAAGATAGGGCCAAAACCAATATAATCTGCTAGATTTTCTTCATTTGCTTTTTTAACTTGTTCCAAATTGTGAGTAGAAAGTCCCACTATGAATTCATTACCGACAATTTCTCGTATTGTTCTTACAGGTAAATCGTCCTGTCCAACGTGAACACCATCAGCTTTTACAGCAAGTGCTAAATCTAAGCGGTCATTAACAATAAAAGGAACATTATATTTCTTAGTTATTTCTCTTACTAGGTTCGCTTCTTCGTACATTTCTTTAGAAGTTTTCTTTTTTGCTCTATACTGAACAACAGTTGCTCCACCGAGGATTGCCTTTTCAACGGCTTCAGCTATGTTTAAAAGGTTTAAAAATCTTTCATCTGTAATTACATAAAGAAAAAGATTTATTTTTTGTTTTTCCATTTTTACCTCAGGAAGTGTGAATGGTAGGGCCGA
>JBDOLX010000079.1 GCA_039832905.1 Desulfurobacteriaceae bacterium
TTTTTGAAACGTTCACTGAGGCAAGAGAAGTATTTGAGGAAGCATCTGAAGGAGCAAAAGTAGACCTAGCTAAGCTTTGTTTTGAAAGTAGCGAAGAAGAGTTAACACTAACTTTTAATGCTCAACCTGCAATATTCACCGTGAGTATGGCTGTTCTAAAGGTCTTGGAAAAAAATGGTTTTAAGGAAAATCCTGTTGTCGTTGCTGGTCATTCTTTAGGAGAATTTTCCGCCGCTTGCGCAGCCAAGGTGTTTTCTGTTCACGATGGAGCATTCCTAGTAAGGAAAAGAGGTAAATTTATGCAAGAAGCTGTTCCTGCTGGTGTTGGAGGAATGACCGCTGTAATAGGTCTTCCTGCAGAAAAAGTGGAAGAAGTTTTAAAAAATGTAAAAAGCGGTTTTGTTCAGGTAGCGAACCTTAACAGTCCTGAACAAGTAGTAATTTCTGGGGAAATAAAAGGACTTGCTGAAGCTGAAGAAAAGTTAAAAGAAGCAGGTGCTAAAAGAATTGTTAGGCTTGCAGTGTCTGCACCTTTCCATTCAGAACTTATGAAACCTGCTGCTGAGAAACTAAAAGAACTTATGGAAGAGATATCCTTTTCTGACGCGGCTATTCCTATAGTAAACAATGTAGATGTCAAATGTTTAAAAGAAATTAATGAGATAAAGGACTCTTTCTATAGACAGATGTATTCCTCTGTTAGATGGGTTGAGGACGTTTTAAAGATGAAAGAACTTGGAGTTGATACTTTCTACGAAATAGGTCCTAAAAATGTTCTTAAAGGACTAATAAGAAAGATTGATAAAAGCTTAAAAGTCATTAATGTTGAGAAAGTAAAAGATATAGAAAAGGTTTTAAACGAGGTTTAAAGCAAAACGACAAGAAGCTGAATGCTTCCAATAAGGAAACCTAAAACGCCCCCTAAGAGGGTAATGTATTTAAGTTCATCCTTTATTAGCTTTAGGATAATTGACTCTATTTCTTCGATGGGGAGGGAGTTCACTTTTTCTTCGACCAATCTTTCTATGTCTATTGCTTCCATTATTACTGGAAGTTCCTTTTCTATTACTTCCAATATCTTTTCTGTTGAAACCTTTAAGAGCTTTTCTTTCTTAGCGTTAACAATCTTTCTTACAACTTCAAGTATGCTGTAAGAAACCTTTTCTTTCTTAATAGACCGAGCAGCTTCAAGAACTATTTTCTTTGTTAGGTTAACAAACTTCTTGCCACTATTTGTTGAAAGGTTTATTTCCTTGTTTAAAAGTCCTTCTATTTTCTCCCAAACAACCTTTGAAACTTTTAGTTTAAACTGGGGATCCTGAGACAGGTCATCTACGAATTTTGAAATGGCATCAGTCAAGAAATTGGAAATGGAGTCTGCAAAAATCTCAGGGATAATAGGAATTAAGGACAAGTTTTTCTTTATCGAGTAGTAAACCATATCCTTAAAGTCAGGCTTCTTTACAAAGTGTAGAAAACTTTCAGAAAGTTTTTCTACTTTTTCATCTATAAACCTTGTTAAATCACTTTTTAAGTTTTTCGGTAAGAGATCGTTTAAACTCTTTCCTTCAATGGACATAAAAAACTTATCAAGGTGGTCTTCTGTAAGATTTTTTATTTCTTCATCGCTGAAGTTCTTCAAAAATTCTGAAAGAAACTTCTCATTAGACAGAGTATCGTCTATAAGCTTTTCTATAAGCTTCTCTAAACTTTCTTTTATTTTCTCCTCATTTAGTCTTTTTCTTATAAGTTCTTCTGTTAAAAGGTTTTCTTTTACAACCTTTGCCAAAGCTTTTGCGAGTTTATCTCTTTTGGAGGGTATAAGTCCAGGAGTAAAGGGAATTTTCCTTCCAAAGATATAATAAGGTTTCTTAGGACTAAAGAGCATTTTTATGGCAATGAGATTTGTAAAATACCCTATTAATGCACCAACTACTGGAAAAGTTAATTCTTTAATCAAGATTTATTTCCTCCAAAACTTTGTAGATTGGTCCTTTAGAAGTCAACTTACTTTCTATTATGCAAACTTTGCTTTCTATTTTTTCTTCAAAAAGATGTTCTTTCATCTTAAATACGTACTGTTTAAACTTTGTGGTATGGCGCATTTTCTTTATTCTCAAGAGAGTAAGATGAGGAACAAACTTTTCTTCCATTGGAAAACCGAAAGGTAAAAGCGCTTGGTCAACTCTCCTTTTTACTTCACCTATTGAACCCGATTCGATACCTATCCAAAGAACCCTTGGAGATTTTAGGCTTGGAAAGACTCCCAAACCCCTGTAAGAGATTTTTGGTGCTTTGACCCCTTTCAGTTTTCCCCTTAGCATTGTAGATATTTGTGGAATCTTCTCTTCCTCAACATCTCCTAAGAAACGGTAAGTAAAGTGGAGATTTTCTTTTTCCACCCATTTTCCAACAATTTTTAAAAGTTCTATTTGGGATTTAACTTCTTCTATTCCTTTAACTTCCGTTAAGGTTCCTATAAACAGCCTCTTCTTTGGCATCTTTTCTCCAAACAAAGTTTGATAAATTATAACTATTAAGCTTTTTGAGGTTAGAAAGATGAAGAAGAGAACAAAGATAGTTGCAACCTTAGGTCCAACGTCTTCTGGAAGAGAAATTTTAAAAAAAATGGTAGAAAGTGGTTTAAATGTTGTGAGACTTAACATGTCCCATGGCACTCACGAAGATCACGGAAAACGTATAAAACTTGTTAGAGAGGTTGAAAGAGATACGGGAAAACCAATTCCAATTCTGATGGACTTATGTGGTCCAAAGATAAGAATAGGGAAGCTGGAAAAAGAACCTTTTTACCTTCACAGAGGAGATACGGTTATTCTCACTACTGGAGAAGCCAAAAGAGGAAAAATACAAGTAAACTACAAGAACTTACATAAAGAAGTAAGAAGAGGAGAAACAATTCTCCTTGCAGACGGTGCTTTCAGGTTAAAGGTAAAGAAGGTTGTTGAAAAAGACATAATATGTGAAGTTCTGGTCGGAGGACCTCTAACATCCCATAAAGGTGTTAACCTTCCTAACTCCAAGCTATCCGTTCCAGCATTGACCGAAAAGGATAAAGAAGACGTTCTTTTTGGAATAGAAAATGGCGTTGACATAATAGCGTTATCATTTGTTAGAAAAGCTGATGACGTTCTTGAGCTAAAAGAACTAATAAGGGTAAAGGGAAAGAATATTCCTGTAATCGCAAAGATAGAAAAACCGGAAGCTGTAAAAAACATTGATAGTATTCTTGAAGTTGCTGATGGAATAATGGTTGCAAGGGGAGATTTAGGAGTAGAGCTTCCAGTAGAAAAAGTCCCTGCTATACAGAAACAGTTAATAAGAAAAGCAAATGAAAAGGGAAAGCCTGTAATTACTGCTACTCAAATGTTAAAGTCTATGGTTGACCTGCCTTTTCCAACAAGAGCGGAAGTTTCGGACATTGCCAACGCAGTTTTGGATGGAACAGATGCTCTAATGCTTTCAGAAGAAACTGCTGTTGGTAAGTATCCAGTTAAGGTTATAAAAACTATGGCTAAAGTGATTCAAGAAGCAGAAAAAATTTATCCTTACAAACGTTATATAGACCTTCCAGCTAAAACTTTACAAGATTCTCTGGCAAAGTCTGCCTGCAATCTTTCAAGAGAAACAAAGATAAAGGCTATTGTTCCTTTCACAAGAAGCGGAGCAACTGCAAAAGCGGTGGCAAAATTTCGTCCTCCAGTTCCAATATATGCTGTTGTTCACGATATAGAGACTTGGAGAAGACTTAATTTGATTTGGGGAGTTGAACCATTTTTAACAGTTCTAGCAGAATCGATAGACGAGATAGTCGAAGAGTCCATAAAAGTTGCTAAGGAGAAAAAAATTGCTAAGAAGGGAGATAAAGTGATTGTTCTTGCGGGAGCTCCAATGGGAATTCTAGGAACAACAAACTTAATTAAGGTGGTTGATATAAGATGAAAAGAGGATTTCCTTTAATTTTCTCTTTGTTAGCTTTTTTGTTGGTTTTAACGTTCTTACCTGTTTCCTTTGACGTTAGAAAAGGACTTGCTATCCTTGTTTTTGCAGCTATTCTTTGGATAACGGAAGGTTTACCTTTGGCTGTTACTTCCCTTTCTATTCCTGTTTTAGCAGTAGTTCTGGGAATATTTGATGTAAAAACTGCATTTTCTTCCTTTTCTCATCCAATAATTTTCCTGTTCTTAGGAGGTTTTGTTCTTGCTGCAGCCCTAACAAAGTATGGTTTAGATAAACTTATTGCTTTTAAGATAGTTTCCCTCTCTAAAGGTTCTCCTTTTACTGCTTCGGTTTTGCTGTTCTTATCAACAGCCTTTATATCAATGTGGATTAGCAATACTTCAACCACTGTAATGATGCTGCCTCTTGCGCTTGGGATAGCTACCGCTTTGTCAGGAGATAAAAGGCTTAGAAGTTTTCTTCTTTTGGGTGTAGCATATTCGGCAAGTATTGGAGGAATTGGAACACTTGTTGGAAGTCCTCCAAATGGTATTACAGCTGCAAACCTTGGAATGGAGTTTAGTGATTGGCTAAAGGCCGCTTTTCCAGTTGTTATTTTTCTTTTCCCTTTTCTTATAGCCATTCTCTACATTTACTTTAAACCAAAAATGAAAAGTAAAGTAGAAATAGAAAAAGTTTCATTTACAATGACTAAAGAAAAATTTACTGTTCTTACCATCTTTTCAATGACAGTTATCTTGTGGCTTTTTAGTAAGAAGATTTCATCTATTTTAGGAGTTAGTAAATATTTTGATGCCGTAATCGCTATCTTTGCAGTTGTCTTACTCTTTAGCTTTAAGCTTTTAACGTGGGAAGATGTAAATAAAAACACAGATTGGGGAACATTGCTTCTCTTTGGAGGAGGTCTATCCCTTTCTCAGGTTCTAAAAGCAACGGGAACAAGTAAATTTATAGCTTCTTTACTTGTTAATAGTGTGACAAATCTTCCTCCATTTTTTCTTGTTTTCTCTATTGTTCTATTTATGATTTTTCTAACAGAACTAATGAGCAATACAGCCACGGCTGCAATCTTTATACCCATTTTAATTACTGCTGCAAAAAGTTTAGGTTTACCTCCTCCTTTCCTTGCTTTACCTGCTGGAATTGCTGCATCTTGCGCTTTTATGTTTCCAGTGGCTACTCCCCCAAATGCGATAGTCTATGGGACAGGAAACGTGGGACAAAGAGATATGTTAAGGGTTGGTTTGGTTTTAAATGTCTTTTTTGCTTTTTTAATAACCCTTTATGCAACTTTCATCTTGTAGAATTAACTGACAAAAATTTTCAACTAGGAGGTAAAAGGTGGAAGACTTAAAAAAGATGATAGAAGAGGCTTGGGAAAACAGAGAACTTTTGAAAGATGAAAAGTATAAAGAAGCAGTAAGAGAAACAATAGATCTTCTTGACAAAGGAAAAGTAAGGGTTGCAGAGAGAATAGACGTTGGAAACTGGAAGGTAAACGAATGGGTTAAAAAAGCAATCCTTTTATTCTTCCCAATTTCTGAAATGAAGGTTATGGAAGTTGGTCCTTTTGAGTATTACGATAGAATACCTTTAAAGAAGAACTGGAAAGAATTGGGGGTTAGAGTTGTTCCACCAGCAACTGCTAGATACGGTTCTTATATAGAACCAGGAGCTATCTTGATGCCTTCTTACGTAAATATCGGAGCTTATGTTGGTTCAGGAACTATGGTTGATACTTGGGCCACTGTTGGTTCTTGTGCACAAATTGGAAAAAATGTTCACCTTTCCGGTGGAGTTGGAATTGGAGGAGTTCTTGAGCCACCAAATGCAAAACCAGTAATCATTGAAGACAACTGCTTTATCGGTTCAAGGTGTATTATTGTTGAAGGAGCAATTATAGAAGAGGAAGCCGTTCTTGGTGCAGGTGTTGTAATTACAGCATCAACAAGAATTATTGACGTTACAGGAGATGAACCTGTAGAGTATAAAGGAAGAGTTCCTGCAAGAAGCGTTGTTATACCAGGAACAAGAGTTAAGAAGTTCCCAGCTGGAGAGTATGGAGTGCCTTGTGCATTAATTATTGGTAAAAGAAGAGAGTCTACAGATAAGAAAACTTCACTAAATGAAGTCTTAAGGGAATTTAATATTCCTGTTTAATCTTTGAAAGGGGAGGGAGGATAGGGAGAAATAGAAACCCCGCTCGAGGGCGGGGAATTTTCTTCTGAATTTAAGCAGCTAAAGCAGCTTTAGCCTTTTCTACGATTACCTTGAATGCTTCAGGGTCTCTTACAGCGATATCTGCAAGAACCTTTCTGTCGAGTTCGATTCCAGCTTTCTTAAGACCGTGAATGAATCTACTGTAGTTTAATCCGAACTGCCTTACAGCAGCGTTAATTCTTGCAATCCATAGTCTTCTAAAGTCCCTCTTCTTAAGTCTTCTATGTTGATAAGCGTAAAAGAGGGACTTCATTACAGCTATTTTCATAGTTCTGTAAAGGCGAGACCTTCCGCCAAAGTAGCCTTTTGTTAACTTCTTGAGTTTCTTCCTTCTGTACCTTCTTGGGCTTGTTTTTACTCTCATTCCTTTCCTCCTTTCTCTTTAGTGAGCTGCAGGCAGCCGTTTAGCGGCTTTTTCGCCTGCTGGCATCACTTACTTGGAAAGTACTAGTGGTGTGTAGTTTGCAGCCTGAGCTCCTTCTAGGTAGCCAGCTTTTCTAAGCTTTCTCTTTCTTTTTCTACTCTTCTTTGTAAGAAGGTGGCTTTTGTTTGGATGCCAGTGTTTAATCTTTCCTTTAGCTGTTACCTTTACCCTCTTTGCTGCAGATTTCCTTGTTTTAATCTTTGGCATCAGCTTGCCTCCTTAAAGATTTAAAAACGGAAGGAAATTATAATCTATTTTTTCTTTGGTGCAAGTATCATAATCATATCTCTACCTTCTTTCTTAGGCTTTTTTTCTATCTCTGCTATATCTTTAACTGCTTCGTATATCTTCATAAGTTGGGCTTCTCCAAGTTCAAGGTGTACCTGTTCTCTACCTCTAAACATTACAACAGCTTTAACCTTGTTCCCTTTCTCTAAGAACTTCCTCGTTTGCTTAATTCTAACTTGGAGGTCATGTTCATCTGTCCTTGGACGAACTTTTACAGTTTTTACCTCTATGGTCTTTTGTTTTTTCTTGGCTTCGTGCATTTTCTTTTGTTGCTGATACTTGTACTTTCCGTAATCCATTATTCGACAAACTGGTGGATTGGCATTTGGAGAAACTTCTACTAAGTCCAATCCTTCTTCCCTTGCAAGTTCCAATGCCTTATAAGTAGACATTACTCCAAGCTTTGTTCCATCACTACCGATAACAAGTACTTCCTTTGCTCTAATTCTTTCGTTTACCCTAATCTGGTCAAGTTTCCTACTAATGACCTACCTCCTTCTATTGTTTTTCTTTTATCTCTTTAAGAATTTTATCCAAAAACTCTTCTAAATCCATACTTCCAAGATCACCTTCTTTCTTTGATCTTACAGAAACTGTACCTTTTTCGACTTCTTTTTCTCCAACTATCAACATGTAAGGTATCTTCATGAGTTCAGCCTTTCTAATCTTATAACCAACCTTTGCGTTCTCATCGTCAAGCTTAACCCTTATTTTAGCTTCTTTCAAAGTTTTAAAAACTTTATCAGCATAGTCAATGTACTTATCACTTACAGGTATTATCACAGCTTGAATTGGAGCAAGCCACGTTGGGAAAAGTCCGGCAAAGTGTTCAATCAAAAGTCCTATGAATCTTTCAATGCTCCCCATAATGGCTCTATGAACCATCACAGGTCTTTTCTTTTGGCCATCTTTATCTACATACGTTAAGTCAAACCTTTCTGGAAGGTTAAAGTCAACTTGGATTGTTGGTCCATCCCACTTTCTACCAATCGCATCAAGAACCGCTATATCAATTTTTGGACCATAAAAAGCACCATCTCCTTCAACAATGTTGTATTCAAATCCTCTTTCTTTTAATGCATCTATTAGAGCTTGAGTTGCATGTTCCCAAGCTTCATCACTTCCTATGTACTTTTCCGGTTTTGTTCCAATGTTTATAACGTAATCAAGTTTAAAGATTGAGAGAAGTTCCATTACGTAATCAAGAACACCCTGTATCTCTTCCTTTAGTTGATCCGGACGGCAAAAGATATGCCCATCGTCCTGAGTGAAACCTCTAACCCTTAAAAGTCCGTGAAGAGAACCACTCTTCTCGTATCTATGAACGGTTCCAAACTCAAAGAACCTTAAAGGTAAATCCCTATAGCTTCTAACTTGGGATTTGTAAATCAAGATGTGTCCTGGACAGTTCATAGGCTTTACAGCGTACCAGTTAGCCCTTTCAATATCTTGCGAGGTAAGAGGAACTTCTTCGTTTCCAAGTCTTTCCTCTTCGTCGTGCTCAACAACAGGAACAAAAAACATGTTCTCTTTATAAAAATCGTAGTGTCCTGAAATTTTCCAAAGGTCTGCTTTCATTATGTGGGGAGTGTAAATTCTTAGGTATCCTCTATTTTCATGTTCTTCTTCTACCCACTTTTCAATCTCTCTTCTGATTATTGCACCGTTTGGATGCCAGAAAACAAGTCCTGGACCAGCTTCATCGTAAATTGAGAATAGATCAAGTTGTTTTCCAAGAACTCTATGATCCCTCTTTTTAGCTTCCTCAAGTCTTGTAATATATTCGTCAAGATCTTTTTTCTTCCAGAAAGCCGTTCCATAAATCCTTTGGAGCATCTTGTTCTTTGAGTCTCCTCTCCAGTAAGCCCCTGCTAAATTTAATAACTTAAAAGCCTTTACCATTCCAGCATGTTCAACATGTGGACCTTTACAAAGGTCAAAGAAATCCTCTCCAAGCCAATAGATCGTTATAGGCTCGTCTTCAGGAATGGCTTCTAAAAGTTCAAGCTTGTAAGGGTCGTCTTTAAAAAGTTCTTTTGCTTTTTCTCTTGTAATTTCCTCTCGCTTGAAAGGTTCCTTAGCCTTTATTATTTTTTCCATTTCTTTTTCTATTTTTGGTAAATCTTCCTCTTTTATAGAAATGGGAAGATCGAAGTCGTAATAGAAACCTTCTTCTGTTGCTGGACCAATACCAAGTTTAACTTTTTCGTCTCCATAAATTTTCTTTACAGCTTTGGCAAGAATGTGGGCAGCACTGTGTCTTAAGATTTCAAGAGATTCCTGATCCTTCTGAGTTAAGATTTTTATTTTTCCACTTTTTAGTATTGGAGTATGAAGGTCTATAAGTTCCCCATCAAAAATTGCTCCAACAGCATTTTTCTCTAAGCTCTTTGCTATCCTTCCAGCTATCTCCTTAACGTTTGTTTCCTTCTCAAAAGTTAGTTTGTTCCCGTCTGGAAGCTCTATTTCAATCATCATTTTCACCTCTCCACGAAAGATTAATGGCTAATTTTACGAAAAAAAGAAATGAAGAAGAGAAACTATTTAAAAGATTACAAGAAAACCTTTCAGTATCTAATTAATCTTTTCTACCACCAGTGTTCTTCCCTTGCCTCAAGCACAGTCTCTACAATAACAATAATTACAGAGAAAACATTTGCTACCAAAGCTCCCCAAGCAAGAGCTTCAATCAAACTCTGTCTCGTTCCAAGTTCATAAAAGATAAGGGCAGGTACTAGGTGCAAGTCTGCTGTAAGACTTGTAGCAAGAAGTTCCGCGCTCAACGTTTTCTTACTACCAAGCTTTAGAATAGTTGCAACTAAGTTGAAAACAACAGATGCTATTAGTGCATAAGGATCCCCGTCGTAAACAAATCCAACAGTTGTAGTTAAGGACATCATTATAAAGAAGGTAGTTCCAACTTTACCCCAGTCCATTTAGCCTCTCCTTTATTTTCTTTCTAAGCATCGCGCTCCTTGCGGTAACTTT
>JBDOLX010000080.1 GCA_039832905.1 Desulfurobacteriaceae bacterium
TGGATCTTTAGGAATTAACAGCTTTTTAAGTTCTTCTTCAAGGCTTTCTAACCTTTCCTCAAGTTCCTTCTTTTCCTCTTTTGCAAGCTCTACAAGTTCATCATCTCCAGACTCAATTATCTCTAAGGCTTCCTCTATACCTTTCTTAACTTTCTTATACTCCATGTATGTTTCATATACTGGCTGAAGTTCTTTATGTTCCCTTGCTAAAGCTTGAAACTTTTTCTGATCAGCAATTACTTCTGGTTTTCCAAGGCTTTCTTCTATTTCCCTAAATTTCTGAGCTATTTTCTCAAGCCTTTCAATAATTGCCTTTTCCATAAACCTCTCCAAAATAGGGGTTTAAAATTCAAATTGTAAGGATAGGAAAATTTAATTTTCTTTCAAGATTACAAGGTCATCTCTATGGATACAGGCTTTTTTAAACTGTTTTAAATCCTTACTATCACAACGAACAATACCTTTTGCTAATGTGTTTCCAGATAGATCTAAAACCTCTACAGTATCCCCCTTTTTAAAATCTCCTTCTATTTTTTTCACACCCTTTGGAAGAAGACTCTTTCCATTTTCAACTATAGCTTTCGCAGCTCCTTCATCTATATACAACTTTCCCTTAGGAGGCATGAGATAAAGAATCCTATAAGTTTTTGCCTTAAGTTTCTTAGTTGGTAAGAATAAAGTGCCAACTCTCTCACCTTCAAGAACTCTCAAGATTACATTATCTTCCCTACCGCCAGCTATTACGACAGGAATTCCTTTTTTACACGCTTTTGCAGCAGCTTCCACCTTTGTCCACATTCCACCTGTGCCAAAGCTGCTTTTCCCAGAGAAATCACAGATCCTTTTCAACTCTTCCACATTTTCAACTACACTGATCTGTTTGGCGTCGGGGTATTTATTAGGGTCTTTATCAAAAAGACCATTGGTAACGGTTAACATTATTAAAAGGTCAGCCTCAAAAAGGACTGAAACGTGAGCGGAAAGATTATCGTTATCCCCAATCTTTATCTCTTCTACCGAAACGGTATCGTTCTCATTTACTATGGGAAGAGTTTTTAACTTTATAAGAGCGTTTAGAGTATTTTTGGCGTTTATGAACCTTTCTTTTGATCTTAAATCCTCTGCCGTTAGTAAAACTTGAGCAATCTCTATTCCAAAATTTCTAAAGGCCCCTCTATATTCAGCCATAAGGTAAGGTTGGCCAATTGCAGACAAAGCTTGTTTTTCCTGTAAAGAAAACGGTTTCCTATTTAGCTTTAGAGCCTTTATTCCGGCAAGAACTGCTCCTGAACTTACCAGAACAACTTCTCTACCATTTTTTAAAAGCACCGAAATTTGGCGGGCAAGTTCTCCTATAAACTCTCTATCTATCCCGTCTTTACTCGATAAAAGTTGAGAACCAACTTTTACTACAACTCTTTTTACTTTACTTAACATCCTCCACTTCCAACTCTTTTAGTTTCTTTGCAACGAACCACATAAGTTCATCCATACCTTCACCACTAACGGCAGAAACGGCAAAGAAAGGATAACCTTTTTTCACAAAGTATTCCTTTAGTTCATCTATCTTACTCCTATCGGATAAGGCATCAATTTTCGTTCCAACCACTATTTGGGGTTTTTTCAAAAGATCCTTGGAGTAAAGCTCAAGCTCTTTATTTATCTTTTCAAAAGCGTCTCTTGGATCTCTTGTTAGATCTGTTAAATCTATAAGGTGTAAAAGCAACCTTGTTCTTTCAACATGCCTTAAGAATTCATGTCCTAAACCTTTTCCTGCGTGAGCTCCTTCTATAAGCCCCGGGATATCTGCAACAACGAAAGAAAAATCACCTACTTTTGTAACTCCCAAAATCGGTCTTAAAGTTGTAAAAGGGTAATCTGCAATTTCGGGTCTTGCTGCAGAAATCCTAGAAAGGAAAGTTGACTTTCCAGCATTCGGGAAACCAACCAGTCCAACGTCTGCTAAAAGTTTCAGTTCAAGTTCAATCCACCTTTCTTCTCCCGGTTCTCCCGGTTCTGCAAAATCGGGTGCCTTTCTTGTAGGAGTGGCAAAAGCAGCGTTTCCTCTACCTCCTCTTCCTCCCTTAGCAACAACAAGCCTTTGACCGTGCTCTGTTAAATCTCCCAAGATTTCACCAGTTTCTGCATCTTTCACAACCGTTCCAACAGGGACTTTTATTATCAAATCTTCTCCACTTCTTCCCGTTCTCTTGTTTCCCTCGCCGTGTCTTCCCCTTTCGGCTTTATACTGACGCTTATACTTAAAGTCCAAAAGGGTATGAACGTTTCTATCTGCTACTAAAACAACATCTCCTCCTTTTCCTCCATCTCCTCCTGCTGGTCCTCCCTTTGGAACGAACTTTTCCCGTCTAAACGCTACGCAGCCGTTTCCACCATCACCACCTTTAACGAAAATTTTCGCTCTATCTATAAACTCAGCCATAGCTTCCCCCACTATACTTTTAACCCAAAGAAAAAATTATGGAAACGTCTTGAAAATTCAAGAAAAGTTCCGATTTTAAAAGAAGAAAAGAAGAATAGGATGGAGGACGTTTTAGATGGACTTTGAAAAAGAAAAAGTTTTTGAAGAAAAGTTTCCAGCATTATACAATCTACTATCTTCCATTGCTTTTGGAATGGAAGAGGGAAGATCCGAGTGGGACATTGTGAGAAAGGAAATTAAATCTTTTGATGATGCAGAAAAAGTTCTAAATGAACTTGAAGAGTTTTTAAAAAATAGACCTAGTGACTTTGAACACGTCATTGAGGACGTGGCTAACGTTTACTTTGATGATACAAACGAGTTTTTAAGGTGGATGGAACAACTAAAAAGATACATCCTATCTGTTAAATCATCACTTAAATAGAGGCAAGAGTGCTATTTCAAAAAGAGCTCTACGACGTTTCATCCTTCTTAAATGAGAAAACCCTTTTCATCCAACGAAAAGACGGATTTAGATTTGGAACCGATACCTTTTTACTAACCGATTTTGTTGACTTGAAAGGAAATGAAAAAATAGTAGACCTTGGAACAGGTTGCGGAGTCATTCCTATCTTACTTCTAAAAAAGTTTCCCAAAATTACAGCGTTAGGAATAGATGTTTTAGAGGAAAACGTAAAAATTTCCATTGAGAATGCAAAATTAAACCAAGTAGAAGATAGATTTTCTGCTCTACATCTTAACGTTAAGGAAGTAAAAAGAAAGTTAAAGTCTTCACAATTTGATGTAGTTATAACAAATCCTCCATTTATAGAAGTTGGAAAAGGGAATGTGGCTGGTAATGAACATAGGGCTATTGCAAGGCAGGAGATAAAAGCAAAACTTGAGGACTTTATCAGTGCAGCCTCCTATCTTCTAAAGAACAGGGGAAAACTTTACATTCTGCTTCCTGTCCAAAGGTTTACTGATGCCATCTTTTTACTTAGAGAAAAGAAGATAGAACCTAAAAGACTAAGGTTTATTCAACCAGAACCAGAAAAACCTGCCAATCTCTTTTTGCTTGAAGGGCGAAAAGGAGCAGGGAAAGGAATTACAGTAGAACCACCGCTTGTGGTCTATAAAGATGCCAAGAAGAAAATTTACACAAAAGAGGTAGAAGAAAAGTACCAAAGTTTCCTTAATTAACGGGGAAATTTATATCTTTTAGACAAACATTTAGGAAACCAATATCCACACAAGGTTTATTGTCCCCGTGAAAGTCAGAACCGGCCGTAAAGAAAAGTTGTAAACTTTCGCAAATTTCTTTAAAAGCCAGAACATCTTTTGGTTTATGCTTATAGTGGAAAATCTCAAGCCCTAAAATTTTTTCTTCTCTTGCTATTTTTAAAAAAGAGTATAGATCCTTGTAAGAAATCCCTAAGGTAATTGGATGAGCAATTATCGAAAAACCGCCAGCTTCACTTATTAATCTCGTTATTTCCCTATAGTCAAGTTTCTCTCTTTTAACTTTTAAAGAAGAAAGAAAATCCAAAACCTCTTCTCTCTCTTTAAAGTAACCTCTATCTATTAGAGTTTTTGCAATGTTTGGCTTTCCAAAGTTTGTTCCAAAGTTTTCCACCATTTCATCATAACTTATCTTAAAGCCAAGTTCCTCGAGCCTTCCCAAGAGCTCTTCATTCCTTTTTTTTCGGGAATTTTGGAAAAACTCGGTAAGTTCTTTTATAGGTTTAGAATCAACATCTATGTAATATCCAAGTATGTGGAACTCTCTCTTACCACTTCCTAAAAAGGAGGTATCGGCAGTTACTTCTATACCGGGAATAACTTTAATATCCAGTCTTTTCCCTTCTTCTATAGCTTCCTTTACTCCGGCTACTGTATCATGGTCGGTCAAGGAAAAGATTTTTATTCCCTTTTCTTTCGCTTCTTTAACCACCTCTTTTGGAGGTAAAGTTCCATCAGACTTTGTAGAATGGGAGTGGAGATCTACTTTTTGCAGCAAAAGGCTATCCATTCTCCTTCTCCTGCTTCAAGGAAAACTTTGAGGTTATTTCTTTCTAAAGTTTTCAAAAACTCTTCCCTTTGCTTTTTCAAAATTCCACTCAAGATAACCAAATCTTTTGCTTTCTCAGAGATTTTCGGAATTAAAGGTTCTAGAAGATGCTTTTCTATATTTGCAACAACGACATCAAAAGAACCTTCTACATCATCAATACTACCGATTACCACTTTTATTCCGTCAACACCGTTAAGTTTACTGTTAAAAGCAACCTCGTCTAACGACTCTTTCTGAATATCGCAACCTACAACCGTTTTAACACCTAACTTCTTTGCTAAAATGGATAAGATTCCACTTCCACAACCAACGTCCAAGATGGATTCTTTCCCTTTTACAGCTTTTTCCATAAATCTCATAACAAGTTTTGTTGTCTCGTGGGTTCCCGTTCCAAAAGTTTGCCCTGGGTAAATGTATATCGGAATAGAACTTTCTGGAACTTGGAAACTTTCTTTTTGCCAAGAAGGTACTACCCAAATTTTTTCGCTAACTCTAGTAGGTTTAAAGTATTTTTTCCACTCTTCAAGCCAGTTTTTTTCCTCTAAGGAAGTTTTTCCTACAACAAAAAGATTTAAGTCGGCTGGAAACTCTTTATCTTTTTCAAAGTAAGCTTTAAAATGAATTTCTCCATTTTCAGAAAGTATTTCCGTTCCCATACAGTCTAAAGAGAAAAGGAGCTCCTCAACAGCTTCAAACTTTTCCTTCGGAACTTTAAACTCGTAAACGCTATATTTTTTCATGATATATCCTCTTCACTCTTTGGCTTATATCACACATTATTTCGTAAGGAATAGTCCCTGCTTTTTCAGCAAGTTCGCTAAAAGTTAATCCTTCTCCGCTTATGGTTGCAATATCTCCCTTTTTAACTTTTCCATCTACAGAAACAACAGTCATGTCCATACAGATTCTTCCTCTTATCGGGAAACGGAAACCGTTTATCAAAACCTCTCCTTTGTTTGATAGTGCCCGTAAAAAACCATCAGCATATCCAAAACTAATAACAGCAATCCTTTCATTATTCCTTGTTATGTAAGTTTTAGAGTAGGAAACTGGAAAGCTTGGAGGAAGTTCCTTTACACTTATTACCTTTGCTTTTACTTCCATTATCTGTTTAAGGTTTGCAGGATAACCTTTAAAGGGTTCCAAGCCGTAAAGTGCAAGCCCTACTCGCACGTGAGTTAAAAGTGAATCAAATTTTTTAGCAATCGCAGCACTGTTGTCTATATGAACTTTTAAGTTTTTCTTTATCTTTCTTATCTCTTTAGCAAAAAGAAAGAACTTTTTAAGTTGTTTTTTTGTGAACTCATCATCTTCATCAGCACAACAAAAGTGGCTCATAATTCCTGCTAGTTTAGAGTCTTTTAATTCCAAAAGAAGTTTATCCCAATCTCTTTCCAAAAATCCGAGTCTTCCCATTCCAGTATCTACTTTCACGTGGAAAGGAATCTTCAGCTCCTTTACAAGTTTCAAGTCCTCAAAGTCAAATATCACCGGAGTTAGATTTAGCTCTATTGCTTCTTTATAACCTTCTTGGAGGTTTGACGCCATAACAAGTATTTCTCTCTTTATTCCTGCTTCCCTTAGTTCCCATCCTTCCTCAAAAGTAGCTACTGAAAAGCCAGCAACGTCCGTATTTCTTTCTAAAAACTTAGAAATTTCCCTACTTCCGTGTCCGTAAGCATTTGCCTTAACAACTGCAAAAATTTTTTTTCTTCCTGAAAGTTTCTTCACTTCATCAAAGTTATGAAGAAGCCTTCCCAAATATACTTCAGCCCATCTAAGCATTCTCTTCTCTTTGTCAAAAGTTTTCCCCAATTTTAACAGCTTCTTTGTTATCATTCAGCAGCAAAACTATTAAGGAGGAAAGCGGTGAAACCGACAAGGGCGATTATCTCCGTTTCCGATAAGACGGGAATTGTTGAGTTTGCTAAGGAACTTCAGAATCTTGGAGTTGAAATCGTTTCTACCGGTGGAACAGCAAGACTTTTAAAAGAAAACGGTGTCCTTGTCAGAGAAATTTCAGACCTTACAGGCTTTCCTGAAATAATGGAGGGAAGAGTAAAAACTCTTCATCCGAAAGTTCACAGTGGAATTTTGGCAAAAAGGGATAATCCTGAACATATAAAAGCTATGAAAGAGCTTGGAATAGAAAGAATAGACATTGTTGTCGTAAACCTTTATCCATTCAGAGAAACAGTGGAAAAAGGAGCAAACCTTGATGAAATAATAGAAAACATAGACATTGGCGGTCCCACAATGGTTAGAGCCGCTGCCAAAAATTATAAGTACGTTGCAATTGTGGTTGACCCAAAGGACTATGAACTTGTTATAAAAGAGCTTAAAGAAACCGGAGAAATATCCTTAAAAACTCGCTTCTATCTTGCAAGAAAAGCCTTCAACCTTACAGCTCACTATGATGCTCTAATATCAGACTATCTTTTCTCAATTGATGAAGAAGGAAATCCTTTAACTGTAAAAGAGCTAAGAAATCCTCTAACAATTACCTTTGAAAAAGTACAAGATCTTAGATATGGAGAAAACCCTCACCAAAGAGGAGCATTCTACAAAGAAATCTTCATAAAAGAACCTTGCGTTGCAAAAGCTAAGAAGTTACACGGGGAAAAAGAGCTCTCATTTAACAACATTTACGACCTTGATGGAGCATTAAACCTTGTTCTTGAATTTGACGAAGAAGAGGACGGTATTGCTTGTGCAATTATTAAACACTCAAACCCTTGTGGTGTAGCCCTTGGTAAGACTCCTCTTGAGGCTTACGAAAAAGCTTTAAAGGTCGACCCTGTTTCAGCTTTTGGTGGAATTATTGCTTTTAATACAAAGGTAGATAAAGAGGTAGCTGAGCTAATTACTCAAAGATTTTATGAGTGCATAATAGCTCCAGATTACGATGAAGAAGCTTTAGAAATTTTAAAGACAAAGAAAAACCTCAGAGTAATGACAACAGAAGGATTAAGTGGCTTAGAAGGAAAAGGAGTTGATTCTCCATTTGACCTTAGAAAAGTTGTTGGAGGTCTTCTCGTTCAGGATAGAGATCTAATCACACTTGATCCAGAAAAAGTAAAAGTGGTTACAAAGAGAGAACCAACTGAAAGAGAATGGAAAGATTTAATCTTTGCATTTAAAGTTGTTAAGTGGGTAAAATCCAACAGCGTCGTTTACGCGAAAGACGGTGTGGCAATTGGTATTGGTGTAGGACAAACATCAAGGGTAGATTCTGCCCGCTGTGCTGCTGAAAAAGCTAAGCTTATGGGACTTGACACAGAAGATTGTGTTCTTGCTTCCGAAGCTTTCTTCCCATTTAGAGACAGCGTGGACGAAGCGGCTAAAGTAGGAGTAAGTGCTATTATTCAACCGGGAGGTTCTATTAGAGACCAAGAGGTAATAGAAGCTGCCGATGAATACGGAATGGCAATGGTGTTTACAGGGATTAGACACTTTAGACACTAAGAAAAATTAAGGGGGCTTTTGCCCCCTATTTTTAACTACTTCAAAACAGTTTCTTTCCAGTAGTTTCTGATTTCCTCTTTTACGTTTTCTGGAAGTGGAACATATCCAAGTTTTGTAGTAGTAGCATCTCCATTCTTGAATGCCCAGTCAAAGAAGTCAATTACAAGCTTATTCTTTTCTTTCTTCTCTTTTGGAAGGAGAATCATTGTAGCAGCTGTTAAAGGCCAGCTTTTTTCTCCCGGCTGAAGAAGAAGGTTTCCTTTTAAGTAAAAGTGCTCGCCTTTTGTCCATTTAGCGTAAGATGCAGCAGCTTTAAATGCTTCTTCTGTAGGCTCAACAAAGTTTCCTTCTTTTGTTTGAAGCTGTGCAGCTTTAAGTTTGTTTTGTGTTTTGTAAGCGTATTCAACGTATCCAATAGCTCCTGGTGTTTGCTTTACGTAGTTTGTAACTCCAGCGTTTCCTTTAGCTCCAATACCTGTTGGCCAATTAACAACTTTTCCATAACCAACTTTCTCTTTCCACTCAGGACAAACTTCGCTTAGCCAGTATGTAAAGTTCCAAGTTGTTCCTGAACCTTCAGATCTGTGAACAACTGTGATTCTTTGGTGTGGTAATTTTAAGTTTGGATTATCTGCCTTGATTTCTTTGTCATCCCAGTACTTTACCTTTCCCATAAAGATATCGCAAGCAGTTTTGTTTGAGAGTCTTACCTCTCCATCTCCAACACCGGGGAGATTGTAAACAACAACAATTGAACCGATAACTGCTGGAAACTGATAAAGGTTTCTCTTACTGAGTTCTTTTGGAGAAAGCATTTTGTCCGTTCCACCAAAGTCAACAATCCTTTCGCTTACCTGCTTAATTCCACCACCAGAACCAATACCTTGATAGTTAACTTTTACACCTGTTGCTTTTTCGTAATCTTTCGCCCAGTTAACATAAACAGGATAAGGGAATGTAGCTCCAGCCCCATTGATAGTAATCTTCTTAGTTTCAGCTGTTTTATCAGCTTTAGAAGCTTCTTTATCGTCTTTTCCTCCACATCCCACAAGAGCCAAAGCCACTGGCAATGCAAGTGCTAAAAACTTTTTTTCTTTCTTTCCAATCATAATAACCCTCCTATTATTTCGTGTTATCTTAATTTTAAACCTTAATAACCATTTCTTTTCTTAGTTTTTCTTCCCTTAACCTTAACTTGAAAGGATTTCCGGGAGAGAACTTTATGGATGCGATTCTACAAATAGCAAGCATCAATATTACCGTTGCAAAAGGAATAAAAAATTCAAAGAGGGGGCGGAACGGGGAGGTCCGCCAAGAAAAGCACTATTTACTACCACTTAATCCTTGCAACAGCCATTAGAGTGCTTGCAGTTTCTTCATCTGTTTTATCAATAATTCTTTCATGAACAAGGGACAGTTTAACACGCTTGTTTAAGTGATAGAACACACCGTAAATGAATTGGTCTCTTTCATCGTTTGATGTGCTATCGTCTGGATCCCAGTGGTCGTATCTTGCAAGAACACCACCATTAATACTTGCAATCTCTTTGAGTTTAAGATCGCAGTTTACAGAATATCCTTTTCCTGTCTTATCACTTCCATTAGTTTGCTTCTCAAGGATATACTGACCAGCAACTAAGAAAAGAGGTGTATTGTAAACAGCGTGGATTTGGTAAATATGTTCATCATAGTTTTTATCTTTGTGATCAAAAGAGTGAACTGTATGTCCCGAGATCGTAAATCCTTTTACGGGAGATAAAGAAAGTCTTGCTTCAATGGACTTTCCAAAGTGATCACTATTTTCTACTTCGTGGTAACCTTCTCCGTTGAAAATGCCAATTTCCCAAGAGGCTATACCGTTCTTTCCTTTAAAGTTTGCTCCAAGGTCTGCAGAGTTGAGAAGATGAGCTCCCCCACTACTTTCTACAAAAGTCTTTTCAATGTCCCTGTGAAGCCAACCGTGGTGTTCTTCCCAGTCGATCCAAGGTCTGTGAGCCATACCAAGCTCAACGCCTGTATAAGGAAGAACATCATGAAGGTAAAGGTAAGCATATTTAAGCCTTACAACGTATGAACCTTTATCCACATCTGTATCTTGCTTAACATCTAAGGTTGTCCTAAAGTAATCTTTATCGTTAAAGTATCCACGAACTTCAAGGTAGTTTCTTGTAATTTTAAAAGCACTGCTGTAGTTATCCTTCTTTAAAAGACTCGCATCGTAGTGAATGTATGCTTTCCCACCTATCTTTATTTTTTCAACTTTGGAAAAAACAGGAGTTTCTTCTGCTGCATTTACACCTGAAATAATTCCCAACATAGCAACTGCTGTAGCTAATGTTAAGAGTTTTTTCATTTTGCCCTCCTTTAAGCATTTCATTTTGCTTGTGAGAAGTTTAGAGAGAAAAGTGTTAAAAAAGTGTTAAGAAAGTGGAATTCTTATAAGGAACTTTGTTCCTTTTTGTTTTTCAGATTTAAACTCTATTTTCCAACCGTGATAGTTAACGATTTCCTTAACTACAGAAAGACCTATTCCCTGACCAGAAGAATCTACAGCCTTAACATATTTCTCGAAAATCAAAGGTTTAAGTTCTTCTTCTATTCCCCTCCCTGTATCCTCTACTTCTAAAATAGCCTCTTTTTCAACTTTCTTCAAAGAAATGTTTACATAACCCTTATTTGTAAACTTTATTGCATTGTCAACCAAGTTTCTAACCATCTGCTCTACAAGAACTCTTTCACAAGGAACAACAATATCTTCAAGTTTTAACGTTAGGTTTAACCCTTTCTTCTGGGCTACCTCTCTTAAACCCTTTATAGAAGAAAGTATCAATTCCCTTAGATTATGTTCCCTAAATCTTTTTTCAGTAGAGATAAGTTTGTTAAGTCCTGAAAGAATAGACAGCGCTTTAGAAACCCTTTCCAATATTTCCTCTACTATCTCTTTTTCTTCAACGTTTCCATAATAGAGAAGATACTCTGCATTTCCCTTAATTACCGTTAAAGGGGTTTTTATCTCATGGGAGATAGTAGAAACTATTTCCTTTTTCTTCTTCTCCAAAGTTTTCTCACAACTTACATCTTCCACTTGGACAAGGTAGAGGTTCCTTTCAATTCTAAAAATCTTTATTCTTAAAAACTTTCCTCTAACCTCTGCCTCAAAAAAGGAATTTCCTCTTTTTTTTGCTTCTTCAAAAGCCCTTATTGTTTCAGGAAAAGGATATATGTCCCATAACTTTTCATACTTTCCTATAAGAGTCCCTTTCTGGTCTGCAAACAGAATATTTCCTGTTCTTTCTTGAATTTTTAACAAGATTTCATTCAAACTTATATCCAACTCCCCAAACAGTTTTTATTCTATTTCCAAACTCTCCAAGTTTATCCCTTAAGTGTTTTATATGAACGTCCACCGTTCTTCTTGAAACATCTTTATTTTCCCAAACTTTCATTATTAAAGTTTCCTTTGAAACAGGCATTCCCTTATTTTCAAAAAGAACCCTCAAAAGTTTTATTTCTTTCTTTGTAAGTTCTATCTTTTCTCCTCTTACTTCCACATGGTCTCCTTTAAAGACAATCTCTTCATTTAAAGATAAAGAAAAGGAAACGTTTCTTCTTCTTCTTAAAAGAGCCCTTACTCTTGCCAAAAGTTCCCTTATCCCAAAAGGTTTTGTAAGGTAATCATCAGCTCCACTATCAAGTCCTAAAACTTTGTCGTCTTCACCGCTTAAGGCTGTTAACATTAAAACCGGCAATTCATTGCCCCTTTCCCTCAAGAAACGGCAGGCTTCAATTCCATTTATTCCCGGAAGCATCACATCAATAATAACCAAGTCAAACTCTTTTCCATACTCAAAAAGTTCATTTAGAAAAGCTTCGCCAGTGCTGTATACTTTAATGTCAAAACCCTCTTTTGAAAGAACTCTTTTTAGAAGGCTTCCAATGGAAAGGTCATCTTCCACAACTGCTATTCGCGGCATAAAACACTCCTTGTAAGAGTTGGTTTTTCAAATTAGCTTTAAAGTATTAAAAAACTGTTAAGACAGTTAAAATACTAACACTTTTTAACGAGGAAAAAATGCTTTCAGAAGACATAGTTAAGGCCATAGAAAAGGCATTTAAAGAGGAAGGTGTAGACTTAAGACTTGAATTTCCACTCCTTGAAATGTGGGACGAAGCAATTGGTTTAATCCAAGGAATGATAAGAGAAAATAGAATTAACTATATTTCCCTTCATGACACTTTTAGAATAGAATACCTCTTAGAAAACGGTAATGTGATCTTTGTTAGCTATCAGCCACTACAAGAAACTTAAAAGGAGCAAGTTATGAAGGATGTCCTAAAAACGGCTTTGGAAGCTTCGGAAAAAGCTGCAAAGGTTTTAATGGACTACTACACAAAACTTAAAACAGAAGAAATAGAACTAAAGTCAAAAAATGACTATGTTACTGAAGCTGACAAAAAATCAGAAATGATTATTATTAAGACTATAAAGGAGAAGTTCCCTCAACACTCTATAGTTGCAGAGGAAACAGGGCTTTATGAGGGAAACGAGTGGAAATGGTACATAGATCCCCTTGATGGGACAAAGAATTTTATTCACGGGCTACCTGTATTTTGCGTCTCAATAGGTGTTGAGTATAAAGGAGAACTGGTGGTAGCGGTAATAAACGCTCCAGCTCTTGGTGAAGTTTTTATAGCTGAAAAAGGAAGTGGAGCCTTTATAGGTGATAAAAGGTTATCTGTAAGCGGAAGATCGTTTGAAGATGCCCTTGTTGCAACAGGTTTTCCTTTTAGGGGAAAGGATCTACTTGATAGATATCTAAAGTGTTTTAAGGAAGTTTTTTTAAAAGTTTCCGGTGTAAGACGTTGTGGTTCTGCTGCTTTAGATCTTGCTTATACTGCTAAGGGAGTTTTTGATGGTTTCTGGGAAATGTCTCTCCATCCTTGGGATATAGCTGCTGGAGTGCTTTTAATTGAGGAAGCTGGTGGAAAGGTGAGCGATTTTAATGGAAAAAAAGAGTATTTAAAGAGTGGAAATATTATAGGAGCATCACAAAATACTTACAGTAAGCTTTTTGAGATAGTTAACAGACACTTAGGAGATAACAATTAAATGTTTGTAGGAGGTTAGAAATGGCTTTTGATGAAAAAAAATGTTGGGAATTTTTTCAGCGTCCTAGGGTCACCCTGGGGGGGGGGGGGGGCCCCCCCATTTTTT
>JBDOLX010000081.1 GCA_039832905.1 Desulfurobacteriaceae bacterium
GGGGAAACCTGTGCTACTCTTCGTAAAAAGTGTTCCGGGTAAGAAAGCAAAGTTCGTTGTTAAGCTGGAAGCACCTGTAAAAGTAAAGATTGAAGGAAAAAGGAAAAAAGTATTTCTCAATCTGCTTAAGACCTCTGGGCTTGTGGAAATCCCAGACTTAAAGCACCCTCGTTACAAAATATTGAAGGGTAAGTTAAGCTAAGTTAGGCGGTGGTGGGAGGACGCCCACCCCCTCCATAGATGCCACTCCCAAAGAGGGAGTGCCACCAGCCAGCCAGGGCGACTTTCTGGCTTTCACCACCGCCTACTATAAATGATAGCCCTTCCTTAGCTTTCCTGCAAATTAACCTTACCTAACAAATTTCTCATCTTTTTGTTGAAAGTAAAGAAATAAATGAGAAAATCCAGTGGACAGACCGAAAATTTCTCATCTTTTTCTTGATTTCTCCCTTTACCCCCTTTTACGCTTCTTTACGTCTCCTTACGTTTTTCTCAATTTTTTCTTTATCATTTCTCATCTTTTTCTTTACCTGATAAAATACTTCCAATTTTTCCCTACTAATTATTTCTTTTCCTTTAGTCCATACTTTTACACGCTTGCGAGCTTCGTTATGATCTATCGGCAAAACTTCTTGGATCAATTTTTCCACGTCTTTTTCTTCAGCGTGTTTTTCAAGAATTTTCAGAACTCTCTTAAAAGAACTTTCGTTTTCTACTGGAAGAATCTCTTTAATAGAAAAGTTTTCAACATGTTTTCCAAATTTTTTCTCTAAACGTTCTTTAAGTTTCTTTTCCCAGAATGAAACGAAAGGAAGAACGAACTCCCTTAATAAGATTTCATCCAACTCCTTTTGAGTAAGCCCTCGAGTATCTATTTCCCTTCTGAGTAAGTTATAAATACGGAAAAATTCTTCAATAAGCTCTTTTTCTTCTTCAACTTGTTCAGGAGTAAGCTCTCTTAGAATCCCGTCAATTATTTTATTGTAAATTCTTTGATATTCAGCAGGAGTTATCTCTTCCTCTTTGATAAACCTTTTTTTACCTTCTATTTTTAGTCCTAAAGCTTTAACGAGTAGGTTCAAAAGTTCTCCGATAGTTCTAAAAGTACAGGTGTAATTTTTCACTTTCTCGTCCCTCTTACTCCTATCCTTCTGTTTGGAGCAAATCTACTTTAATACTACGAAGACATCAAGGAGGTCTGAGATGGAATACTTCTCACCAATAGAAAAAGTAGCCCTAATAGTTGATTGAGAAAACGTGAGGTACACCGTTTTTAATGGTTACTACGAACAAAAAAAGATTCTACAGAAAGAAGAGATGAAAATCTATGAGGAGGCTGAAAATCTAGTTTCACGCTTTAAAAGACTGTTCGTTAGAGACTTCCAACAGAAACTATACGAATGTAATTTCTTTCACATCTATTTCTATACGGCTCGTCCCTTTGGAGGAAAAATTGGAGATAAAGACTATTCTAAAGAAGATTACTTCCAAAAGGTTAACACCTTTATTGATGCAGTTGGGGAACAGTCAGATGTTTTGTTGAGATTGGGAGAGCTCCTTCCTCGTGGAAATTCTTTTGAACAAAAAGGAGTTGATGTTCAAATCGGATTGGACATCGCAAATCTGTCCCTAAAAAGGTATGTAGATACCATAATTATCTTCTCATTTGATACAGACCTAATTCCTGCCCTTGACTTTGCAAGGAACAACGGAATAAGAGTTGGAGTGATAGTCCCCGAAAGAATAGAAGGTTTAGAAAGAGGAAATGAAATTCAATCCGCTCTAAAAAAACTCGCTCCTCATATAGATTTTAGAGTTTTTTTTAAGATGATGTATGGTGAAGTTCTGGATGGAATTTTTTAGGAAAAAGAGAGTTAGAAAAATAGATAACAAGCAGGCAACCACAAAATTTATCCGTAGGAGGTATGGAATGGCTAAGAAAAGCTCAAGGTGTCCAAAGAATCCCATGACTCCAGAGGCAGCTGCAAGAATCCAGTCTGCAACTGCAAGAGCCAACGGAGGTATTACTCCAAAAGGAAGTTTTGCTGCAAAGGCACAGAGTGCAGCAGCTAAGAATTTCGGTTCCAATGGAAAGTGCAAAAATTAAATCAATTTTGTGGGTGGATGCTTTCCACCCACATTTTTCTAAAAGGACTATTTAAATCTTTATCTTTTATTTACAAACCAGGGACCCTAAAGCTTTTCCTCCAAGCAAGTGATAGTGAAGGTGGTAAACTTCCTGTCCTCCATCTTTGTTACAGTTAACAATTACTCTATAACCACTCTCAGCTATTCCAAACTCTTTGGCTATTTTTTTGGCGACGGTAAAGACATGTCCTATTAGTTTTTCGTGTTTTTCTTCAAGGTCGTTAACGGTTTCTATATGTTCTTTTGGCACTATTAAGATATGAACGGGAGCTTGAGGATTAATATCGTGAAATGCAATTACTGTCTCGTCTTCATAAACAATTTTAGAGGGAATTTCTCTGTTTATTATCTTACAGAAAACGCACATAACCTTTAACCTCCTCTTTCTTTTTTCTTTTTAAGTATAGCAGAATAGTACTTAACGAGATCCATAGAAACTAATGCCCCAAGCCCATAGCCGGAAATGTAGTATTTACTACCGTTTACTGCAAGAGAAGAAAATGCTATCTCTTTTCCACCGTAAACCATAAACCCTGTAAACCACTCACACCTTCCTTCTGGATATGTTAACTCTGAAAGTGTTCCACTTTTTCCTCCAACAAGAACGCTCGGATATTTTCTCCTAAGAATTTTGAAGAATCTTTTATCTGATACTGTTCCAAACCTCACGGTAGCAATCATCATCTTTTTCAGCTTCTCTGCAGTCTCCTCAGAAATAACATCTTCTAAAAACTCTTTCTTAAAAGAATAAACAACGTTTCCGTCCTTATCGTAAATTTTATCTATAAGGGAGGGTTTGGACATTTTCCCGTCATTTAAAACTATCAACGAAATTAATGCTTCATGGAAAGGGCTTATCCTTGTTTCTCCAAGACCTGCAGCCATTAAAGCTAAATCATAATCATCTAGAGGTTTTCTTACTATTCCCCAAGGGAAACCATAATCTTGCCTATTAAATCCAAACTTTTTAGCAAATTCCAAGAGTTTTTCTTTCCCAATAAGCCTTCCAAGATTTCCAAAGTAAGGATTTGAGGAATATGCAAAAGCTGTTTTTAGACTTCTTGTTATTCTGTAAGGACTACTTAACCAAACGGACGGTGAACATGAGTCGTCATGTCCACCACACTTCAGTTTCGTGTTGATATCAGCGACTTTTGTCTCTAAAGCAGCAGCTGTAGTTATAATCTTGAAAGTAGAAGCTGCTGGAAAAGTCCTCTTTGAAGTTAAGTCAGGATAGTCTAAACTTGAAACTGCACAAATTGTTTTTCCATCCTTGTCAAAGGCAACGTAAGCTCCGTACTTTACCTTGTATCTTTTGAATTCCTTTTTAACTTTTGACTGAAGTTCAGGATTTACGGTAAAGATTATAGTATATTCTTTTGTCCTGAGAACGTATTTTCCGTTCTCTACAGAAGCCTTCTTAAAGAGTTCATACTGATAGGAGAAATCGTTAACCAGTTTCCATAAAAAGCGGGGCTTTTCTTCTCCAATTTTTTCCTGTTTGACTTCCTTAATTGGCACTTTGTAAACAACGAAGCTAAAAAAACTAAGTAAAACTAGTGTTCCCAAAAGAAACTTAAGTCTCTTCAATCTTGAAGCCTCCTTTTAAGCAGTAGAAAATATAATATAGAACACAAAGTTCAAGGAGATTACTTTGGGTATAAAAAGATTTCTAATAGAAACAGCTTTAAAAAAGAGAGAAACTTTAAATCTAAAAAGTTCCGAAGTTAAAAGATTTCAAGAGTTAGCAGAGCAGATTTGGATTCCATTTGATCCAGAACCTAACGTAGTACCTGTTGTTTACGCAGTTGATGGAAGTATGAATAAAAAAGAATTTGCAGGTCAGCTTGTTTATGCAATAGGAGCGGGGTCTGTTTTATTTGAAAACGGTAAAGAAGCCAACAAAGAAGGCTACGAGGTCGACATAGACATCCTAAAACCAGAAGAATATTCCGACGCACGTTTAAGAATGTTAATGGGAATTTTGGAAGTAAAAGAAGCTTTAAAGGTAGTGGATAAAAGTTCAATCATTTTTATTGACGGTTCAATTGTAGGATCAGTGATAAGACCTACAGTTTTTTCATATGAAATTAATGAGGAAATAGAAAAAAGAGTTGAAGATCTTTTCAACGAGTTGATAGAAGATTTCTCCTTAGGGGAAATTACTTCAAAAAAGTTTTACAAAAGGATAGAAGAGTTTGCAAAAGGGAAAGAATTTCCGGTAGCAGCAGGATATTTGGAATACCTTGAGTATCTTTACTCATTATACCTTCTTTTAGAAAAAGGTAGTGAAAAAATTGTAGCAATTTCTAAGCGTTCTGATTCAAGGAACTATCAACTGGATAGTATCTTGCCGGATATTACCGTTTTAAATTACGCTGATTTACCAGTGGGCTATAGTGAACCCAAGGAGATAAAAATACACAAAGAAAAGAAATTTAAGTTTCCGATTGAATTTGAAGAAAAACTTAGGAAGTATTCTTTTAACTCTTTCTTTGTGAGACTTCCGAAGGGAAACGGAGTTTACAAGGTAGAAACAATGATATCCGTTAATGTTCTCTTTCCAATCCTCAAATACTTTGCCATAAGAGGGTATCCATATCCTCTTAAAGTTGTTCATCATAGAGTAAAAATTACAAAGAAAGATATGGACGATATCATATATACTTTGAAAGTGAGAGGCATTACAGGGAGGGAAGCTCTTGGGGAATAGAACAATATTCCACGGAAAAAGGGTTTTAGAGTACGACAACTTTTTTAAAACAAACTTTGGAAAGAAAGTCTTTAACCTTGAAAAGGAAATACTCTTAAAAGTTCTTGACAAAAAAGATTCTATACTTGAAGTTGGATGTGGAACAGGAATCTGGTTAGAAACTTTAAAAAGAGAGGGATTTAAAAAACTTTACGGAGTTGATATTTCCCAAGATATGTTAAAGTTAGCTAAGAAAAAAGGGTTAAAGAATTTAGTTCTCGGAAATGCCGAAGATCTTCCGTTTAAAGAGGATAGCTTTGATACGACAGTATTTATCACCAGTCTTGAGTTTATAGACGATAAAAAGAAGGCATTTCTTGAAGCTGTAAGAGTCTCAAGAGAGTCGGTAATAGTTGCTTTTTTAAACAAACTTTCTATTCTTTCTTTATACCGAAGGGTATATTCACTTTTTAGAGACTCCTACTACAATCAGATAGAATTTTTAACTCTTGAAAAGGTTGATAGACTTCGTAAATACGCAAGGGAAATTCTAAGAGATAAAGTTATCATAAAACATTCTACCTACTCTACACTTAACTTTGCCTTTAACGGCTTTGTGAACGAAAAATTGGAAAAAGTCGTAGGTTTGAAGAGTCCATTTGGAACTTTTACGGTAATAAAGTTTACTATAAAGAGTCGCCATGGAGCTGGTAAAAGATATACCTGTTGAAGAGGCCTTAAAGGAAAACTTTACCTTTGTCGATGTGAGAACTAAAGAAGAATTTGAGGAATTTCACATTCCTGGGGCTGTTAATGTTCCACTATTTACCAAGGAAGAAAGGGAAAAAGTTTCGAAAGTTTACTACGAAAAGGGAGAAAAGGAAGCTCGTATCTTTGCTTTAAAGGTAGCAGGCCCCAAGTTATATGATATTGTAAATGAAATTAAGAAAGTTAAAGAAAAAAACAGAAACGTTGTTATCTACTGCTGGCGTGGTGGAATGAGAAGCTTAGCGGTGGCTACCATATGTTCTCTCGTCGGTGTTCCCGTAAGAAGGTTAGAAGGGGGCTATAGGGCTTTTAGAAAATATATTCTAAGAAGAATTGAAGAGCTTGTAAAAAGTAAAAAGTTTGTAATTCTTTATGGCCCAACAGGAGTAGGGAAAACAAGAATCTTAAGGAAATTAAAAAAAGAAGGCTATCCGGTTATAGACTTGGAAGGTTTAGCGGGACATAGAGGTTCTGTTTTCGGAGGAATAGGATTAAAACAACCATCACAGAAAATGTTTGATGCCTTTCTTTGGCTTGAACTCGAAAGTCTAAAAGGAATGCCTTACATAATTGTTGAAGGAGAAAGTAAGAAGATAGGAAGAATTTTTCTACCGGATACTTTTTTTAAAGCTATGACTAGTGGATACAAGATAAACTTAACTATGCCGTTAGAAGAAAGAATAAGAATTTCCTTAGAAGATTACAAAGTAGGAGAATTTTCTAAAGATATATATCTTAAATCTTTGGAGAGGATAAGAAAAATATTGGGAGAGGAAAAGTATAATCTCATAAAAGATTTAATAATGAAAGAAAGTTATGAAGAAGTTGTAAAAGAATTGATAGTTAACTATTACGACAAACTCTATAACCGCTCCACTCCTGAAACCGACTATAGAATAGAAGCTAACAACTTAGATGATGCTCTT
>JBDOLX010000082.1 GCA_039832905.1 Desulfurobacteriaceae bacterium
CATAGAGCATATGTCCTGAGGAGGATTGATCGTGAACTATCCCGGAAAATCTTTTATTAAAGTAAGGTCTTGCCAAGATCACCTAGCGTCCGTCCCTTTCCGTGATTATCCTATCAGGACACAGATCCTCATTTCGGTTTACTAAGGATTCCAGTTTTTCTCTTATCCTTGAAGTTATCGTTCTTATGTTCTTTCTTATGCTTTTTAACCTTGGAGATGCTGTATCTAAAATCTCCCCTGTATCGTCAATAGATTTTTCTAAAATCTCTCTTAGATCTTGAAATCTTGAGAACCTACTTTCAAAAAACTTTATTCTTGAAAATCTTTCTTCCAATTTCTCAAAGAAGTTCTTCAAGATCGCAGACTGTCTTATTACTTTCAGGACAGCCAAAATTTCCTGTGGACTTAAAACAACTCCACTTGCAGATAGTTTTTTTAGAGTTTGGCTAACGTCTGGAAAGCTTTCTAAAGGAAGCTGTTTTTCCTTTAAAAGTCTAACAAAGGTGTCAGTTATTTCTAAGTTCTTTTCTACTTCTTCTTTTTTAGTTAAAGGAACTATGGAAAGAACAGCCTCTTTACCTTTTTCACTTTTTGCAAAGGAGGACGTTGCCTTAAGTATCTTATCAAATTCTAAGTGGTACCCCACTCCTTGGAACATTAGTATAAATACCCCCTCCAATAACCCGAAGGAGTGGAGGTACCACGATTAGTATCTATCCAATATCTATTATACATCACCATTACTGATTGGCAAGTAGTTCTCTAGCTATTTTATTAACAACAGAACCGTCAGCTCTACCTTTGACTTTTGGCATAACGAACTGCATTACTTTTCCAAGGTCTTTAGGAGAAGTTGCTCCTACCTCTTTAATAGCTTCTTCTACTAGTTTTTTTACTTCCTCTTCGCTCATTTGCTTTGGTAAATATGACTCAACTACAGCAAGTTCAGCTTTTTCTTTCTCTACAAGGTCTTGCCTTCCACCCTTTTCATACATTTCAATAGCTTCACGTCTTTGTTTTGCATACTTTTGTAGTAGCTTTACGATTTCCTCGTCTGTTAACTCTCCTCTCTTTTCAATCTCCGCGTTCTTGATAAGAGAATTAATCATTCTAATAGTAGAAAGTTTTACTTTATCCTTGCTTTTAAGAGCCTCTTTCATATCGGCAAGAAGCCTTTCTTTAAGTCCCATTTACTTAACCTCTAAAAATTACTTTTTCTTCTTCTTACCCTTTGGTGGAAGGAGACCACGCTTTTTGAGAGCCTTAATTAGTCTTTTTCTTGCAGCCATAGCCTTTCTTTTTCTCTTTTCACTTGGCTTTTCGTAATATTCTCTTCTCTTAATCTCTGTAAGAATTCCTTCCTTTTCGCATAGTTTCTTAAATCTCTTTAGAGCCTTTTCAAAAGACTCTCCTTCACGAACGTAAACTGTTGCCATTAAGCATCGCCTCCTTTTATTTTGGTTTTCGCTGGCAAATTATATTCTCCGAGAAAATAAATTGCAAGGTTTATTCTTCCTTAAGCCACTTTGCTGCATCTTTTGCGTGGTAAGTTAAGATAAGGTCTGCTCCTGCCCTTTTCATTGATAAAAGGGTTTCAAGGACAATTTTCTTTTCGTCTATCCACCCTTTCAAAGCAGCTGCTTTTACCATAGAATATTCGCCACTTACGTTATAAGCAGCCACTGGATACTTAAATGTTTCTTTAACCCTTCTTATGATGTCAAGGTACGAAAGTGCAGGTTTAACCATAACAATGTCTGCACCTTCTTGTATATCAAGGGCAACTTCTCTTAAAGCTTCATCCGAATTTGCAGGATCCATTTGGTAAGAACGTCTATCTCCAAAAGCTGGTGTTGATTCAGCTGCATCTCTAAATGGACCATAGTAAGCTGAAGCGTACTTTGCTGCATAAGACATTATTGGAATTTCGGAAAATCCTGCTTCATCAAGGGCTTCTCTTATTGCTTTTATCATTCCGTCCATCATTCCAGATGGAGCTACCATATCAGCACCTGCTTTAGCGTGGGAAACTACCTGTTTTTTAAGGATCTCTAAAGTTTTATCGTTGTCAACATCG
>JBDOLX010000083.1 GCA_039832905.1 Desulfurobacteriaceae bacterium
ACTGCCTTGACATGACTTTTGACCTTTTTTATCTCCTTGCCTCTGAGTATTTTGAGAGGATAAATCTCATCATATTTAAATCCGGTACCGTCTATTATTAAGAACCTCACTTGACTAAGGTATCTCCTCAAAAGTCTGCCGGAGATGAAATTGAGGAAGTCTATAAGGAGAACCGGGGGAAGCTGTTTTAAGCGGTAGTAGTAAGTTGAGAAGTCCGGAACGTTTTCTCTTCCAAACATCTGAACAGCCAAGTATTCAAGGTCTCTGAATGAAAGTCTCCAGGCTACCTGGAGGAAAAGGAGGACAAGGATTATCTCATCTGGGCACTTCTTGGGTCTTCCCCTTTTGGTCTTGAAGGGATATAAATACTTTAATAGAGCCTGTCCTCTCCGGTGCATGTAGGTTTGTGTGAGCTTGAGTACTTGTTGGAAATTAAGTCTTTTAGCTTTCATATCGGAGAGGATAGGCTTTCTTTATGGTGTTGGCAATTTTCAAACATCCTCAGCTTCGATTTTGAGGTTCATTAGATGAAGATAGGGGCTATTATCCAGGCAAGAACTACATCTACAAGACTTCCAAAAAAGGTTTTGAAAGAGCTCCCCTGCGGCAGTAGCATCACAGTACTTGAGCAGGTCATAAGAAGAGTGAAAAAATCGGAATTGATTGACGAAATAATAGTTGCTACGACAACCAATCCTGCCGATAAGCCAATTATTGAATTGGCGAGGAAAGAAGAAGTAAAATACTTCAAGGGTAGTGAGAAAAATGTTCTTGAAAGATATTATTTATGTGCCAAGGAAAATAAATTGGATGTAATAGTAAGAATAACAAGTGATTGTCCTTGTATCGACTGGAACGTTGTAGACTTAGTAGTAAGAGAACATTTACAAAAACAGGCAGATTATACTTCAAATACTTTGGAAAGAACCTTTCCTCACGGACTTGACGTTGAAGTAGTTTCTTTTGAAGCCTTAGAAAAGGCTTACTTTGGTGCATCGCAAGATTTTGAAAAAGAACATGTTTGTCCTTACATCTACACTACCAACAAAAAAGAGTTTAAATTAGTTTCCGTAAAAGCCCCCACATTTTTGACTGCCCCGGACATAAGGATAACCCTTGATACAGAAGAAGATTACGCTTTACTCTGTGCAGTTTTTGACTATCTATACCCTCAAAATAACTATTTTCAAACAGTTGACATAGTCAATCTCTTTAGAGAAAAACCCTGGCTTAAGCTGATAAATAGGAAAGTTTTACAAAAAAAGGTTTTTTATTCCTTAGAAGAAGAACTTGAAGAAGCCAAAAAATTACTAGAGTTACAGGAACTAAACAGAGCAAAAGAGATAATAGAAAAGTGGATGAGCTGAGAGTCTATATCATTACAGAAGGTAGCAGTAATATAGGTTTTGGCCATGTTACAAGATGCTTGTCTTTATATCAAGCTTTTGAGGAAAGAGGTGTAAAACCGAGGTTTATTGTGAATGGCGATAAGTCCATATTAAGACTTTTAATAGGTACAAATTGTGAAATAGTTAACTGGTTTAAAAAACAGCAAATGATTTTTGAAAAAGTAAAGGATGCAGATATAGTCGTAGTTGATAGCTATTTGGCGGGTAAAAACTTTTATGAGAGTTTATCCAAACTCGTAAGACTTGCTGTTTATATAGATGATAACAAGCGAATAGATTATCCAGAGGGTATTGTTGTCAACGGAAATATTCATGCAAAGGATTTGAATTATCCTGAGAAAGAGAGAGTAATTTACCTACTCGGAACTGAATACACTCCTCTAAGGAAGGAATTTTGGGATGTTCCGGAAAAAGAGATAAGAAAAACAGTGCAGAGTGCTATGATAACCTTTGGCGGAGACGACATAAGAAATATGACTCCCAAGGTCTTAAAATTGCTTAGTAAAAATCATCCTGAACTTAAGAAAAATGTCATCATAGGAAAGGGATTCCGTAATGTTGATGAAATAAAAAACTCGGCCGATGAAAATACAAACTTAATATACTATCCTAATGCAGAGGAGATAAAGGAGGTGATGTTGGACTCTGATATTGCTATTTCAGCAGGTGGTCAAACGCTTTACGAGCTTGCAAGAGTTGGCGTTCCTACAATCGCAATTGCTGTTGCTGATAATCAGATGGGAAATGTAAAAGGATGGCAAAAAACAGGTTTCATAGAGTACGCTGGCTGGTGGGAAGATGGGGATGTTATTGATAATGTAGAAATAGCTTTTCGCAATATTATATATACTGAAGAAAGGAAAAGACGGAAAGAGTTAGCTAAAAAATATATTGATGGAAAAGGATGTTTGAGAATTATTGATTTTCTTCTGGTTTTTCTGAGGGAGGCATGGGGAAGATATTATTTCTAACCAATAATCCTATTTCCTACGGCTTGGCAAATTGGCTTGCAGAAATTGGAGAAGATGTAGTCGTTTATAAGAAACAAATATGTGTAGAAATGGTAAAAACTCTAAATCCTGGGATGATCATAAGTTATAATTATAAGTATTTAATTCCTAAGGAGATACTTGAACTTTTTCCTGAAAGGAAACTTTTGAATCTTCATATATCGTTTTTGCCTTGGAATCGAGGAGCACATCCAAATGTCTGGAGTTTTATAGATGAAACTCCAAAAGGTATATCTATTCACTTAATAGATGAAGGTATAGATACGGGAGATATCATAATGCAAAAAGAAGTAGAAATAGATGAAAGAAAACATACATTAAAAACGTCTTATGAACTTTTACATAAGGAAATTCAATGTTTATTTAAAAATAACTGGAAAAAGATCAGGAATTCCGAATTGGAACCTATGCCCCAAAGAGGTAAAGGAAGTATCCACTATAAAAAGGATTTTAAAGTGATTAAACATCTATTAGGAAAAGAAGGTTGGAGTATACCTATACCAATATTCAAAGAAAGAGTAAAGGTATGGAGGGAAAAAAATGAAAATAAAGATAAAGGATAAAGAAGTTTCCAATAACACTCCAACTTTTATAATAGCTGAACTTTCAGCGAATCACAAACAAGACATTGAACTTGCAAAAGACACTATTTACGCAATAAAGGAATCAGAGGCTGATGCTGTAAAACTCCAGACTTACACTCCGGATACGATTACGATTGATTGTAATAACGAATACTTTCAAATAAAACAAGGTACTCTGTGGGATGGTAAGACTTTCTACGAGCTCTATCAAGAGGCTTACACTCCGTGGGAATGGCACTATGAATTAAAAGAACTTGCTGAGAAGCTAGGACTTATTTTCTTTTCTACTCCTTTCGATAAAACGGCAGTTGACTTTTTAGAAGAATTGGAAGTTCCGGCATACAAAATTGCTTCTTTTGAGATAACCGATATACCACTTATAGAGTATACGGCTTCAAAAGGAAAGCCAATAATAATTTCTACAGGAATAGCAACTCTTTGTGATATTCAAGAAGCTGTTGAAGCCTGTAGAAGAGTTGGAAACGAACAGATAATACTACTAAAGTGCACCTCTGCATATCCTACTCCTTTAGATCAGGTTAACCTAAGAACAATTCCGAATATGACAGAAACTTTTGACTGCATAGTGGGACTTTCAGATCACACTCTCGGTATTTCTGTTCCAATTGCGGCTGTAGCTCTTGGAGCAAAAGTTATAGAGAAACACTTTATTCTATCTAAGAATATAGAAACGCCAGATAGAGATTTTTCGTTAACTCCTGACGAATTTAAAGAAATGGTAAAAGCTATAAGAGAAGTTGAGAGAGCACTTGGAAAAGTATCTTATGAACTTACAGAGGAAATGAAGAAAGGCAGAAAATTCAGTAGGTCGTTATTTGTTGTGAAAGATGTTAAAGCTGACGAGGTTTTCACTGAAGAAAATGTTAAGTCAATAAGACCAGGATACGGTCTTCACCCTAAGTTTTTAAAGAATATAATTGGAAAAAGGGCAAAGAAGGATATAAAGAAAGGAACTCCCCTAAGTTGGGAGCTAATATATTGAGGGTTATTAACAGGAGAGGAGTGTCCTTGGAGGGAGTGTCCATAGAACTGTGTAAATTCTATCAGGCCTCTAACCTCTTTCCAAAAATTTCAGAAAGCTGGCCGTAAATAACGCCTCAGTTCCTTACAGCACTCCTGCTCCACTTCTTTTCAAGCTCAACTACTACTAAATAAAGGCTCTCCAAAAGAAACTGGTCGCTAGAGAAAACTCTCTTTCTATCGGTAGCTTTCCTGAACTTGCTGTTGTGGCTTTCTATGATATTTGTCGTATACATTAACCCCCTCATCTCAAAAGGATACTTGAAGTAGGCCATCAGCTCTTCCCAATTGTTCTTCTTCTTCCAACTTTTGATTTGTGAAGATACTTATTTCTTCCATTCTGAGCTCAGCTTCGGTTGTACCAATAATTCTGTATAAGCCATTAAGAGTACCTCCTGGAGAACATCTCCTGAATCTCTTCTCTAGCTTCTAAAAAACCGTTTACTACCCTACTAGACCATCTGTCATTAAGCATTGCTACCCTGACAACATTAACCGACGGCAAAGCTCCTATTACCTTAACCCTATCTCCTTGATCTCCTCTCTATCAAATTCAAGAAACTTTTCAAGTTCAGCTTCCAAGGCCTCTCTCTCAAGGTCTATTGAATGAGCTTTTTGAGGTCTTCTTGAATTAACTGTGGGTCATACTTCTTTCTCATGTGTCCACCTTCCTTTAGGTTTAAAGTTCGAAATTTTTACACACTTGAGTGGCCCCCCCTCCTTCACCTACACGTCTAACCACCAATCTTTACCGTAAGAACCTAAGAACTCAGAAAAGAGGTCCTGTAAGAATTTTTCGATGTAGTCTTTAAATATCCCATCCCTACATACAACCAGCTTACGTCCTCCCTTATCTCTTACTCCAATAATTCCTTTATCAACGAAATGTTTGTAAATAGCAGGTTTAACTCTTCCTTTCAAAAATTCCTTCAGATCCCTTAGAAGTTGAGAATCTTCTGCTACCTTTTCTGGAACTATATATTGTAAATCAAACTTACGAAGAAACTTTTTGAAAAACTCATCAAAGTCAGAGTTACTGTCCTTAAGAACAAAGGAAATTAGAAAGCCATTGGGATTCTTAATAGTTTCAGAACTGTATCCCAGTTTCTTATCCCTGGCCATCAGCTCGTACATAACTGCAAGCAGGTATCCACAGTTCTCCCCGTAGGTTTTGATAACTCCGGAGTAAATGTCGCTTATGTTCCCCTTTGTTGGATTGTGAAAGAACTCAGGATACCTACTCTTCAAAAAGTCAGCAATCACTGCAACTTTCTGGCAGATTTCCGCCCGTTTCTGCTCATCCATGGCATAGCCAAAGTTAAGGTTACCTAACTTCGGGCTTTCGGCTCTTTTCATATTAAAGTTGCAAAGCCCTTTATAGGAAGATGTATTTTTCTGGGTATCTCTGATGTTTTGGTCTACTCCTTCAGTTAACTGGTTTTTCTTTATCTTAGAATGAATTTTTTTTCTGTTTTTTTCGCCGCCGCCACTGTTAGTATTATTGGCGGCGTCTTCTATATAGTCTTCTATATAGTCTTCTATATAGTCTTCTATATAGGGCTCTGAGTTATTTTCCTCCATAGGGTTGTACGTACCGGGTGGTTCCTTATTGGTACCGGGTGGTTCCTTATTGGTACCGGGTGGTTCCTTATTGGTACCGGGTGGTTCCTTATTGGTACCGGGTGGTTCCTTATTGGTACCGGTGGACAGAAGCGGATGGTCGGGATAGACCTTCTTGGCTTCGCTAATAAGTTTGGAGCTCCATTTATCTGTTGGGAGTATTTCTATGCGGGTTTCCTTTTTAGTTCTTACTGTCTTGATCAAGCAATGGGTTTCCAGCTCGTTAAGGGCCAGAATGATGTTCTTTTTTTTCATCCGGAGAGCTTTTCTTATCTCCCGTGTAGTGGTTCTGATTATGTTCTGCGAGGCATACTGGCGTAATGAGCATAAGTACATGTAGATTGCTTTGGAGAATGGGGATATTGGAAGAATGTACAGGAGTTTTGGTACTTTAAAAACTAAATCTTCCCTCACCTTTTCCTTATTCCAGGACTGAGCTACGTGTGGAATTTCCATAGAGTTGATGAGGATAATTTTTGTCTTCTGAGAGGTTTTAAAATGGAAGACCCTCTCGGAAACAATGCCTTCCCTTTCTAGGAATTTGAACAGTTCTTGGAGTGTTGACTTGCTTTTCAAATTGAGAATTTTCTTAAGCTCTGAATAG